>NZ_JONL01000003.1:0-300000 GCF_000711735.1 Maridesulfovibrio frigidus DSM 17176 | reverse complement strand
ATAGTCACTGTTTTTATTGCCGCCTTACTCGGGATACTCCTTAAAAAGATCTTGACAATCACCATGCTCGGCTGGGCCGATCAGGTTCTCGGCGGAGCCCTAGGTTTTGTTGAGGCCGTATTGGTAGGCGGCATACTTATAGTTGTTTTGAACAGCTTCACGCCGAACGCTGAGTTTTTGACCAAGTCTCAGTTGGCTCCGAAAGTAATGTCCGCTGCCAGCTTTTTTATTGGCTTTGCTCCAGATAACGTATTGGACTCTCTGGACATAAAATCTATGTTTCCCGAACAATCGGGGTTAACTGATAAAATTAAAGATGTGATATAAAATGAGCAATTCTACTTCTCTCGAAAAATTGAAAACCGTAATTTCCACACTTCTCGGTCCGGACGGATGTCCTTGGGATAAAGACCAGACTCCGCGTTCACTTTGTGACTATGTTATTGAAGAGTCATTTGAAATGGTGGAAGCCATTCGCGCAGATGATTCAGAAGAAGCAATGGAAGAGCTTGGAGATGTAATGTTCCTTCTGCTTTTCATTGCGGAATTATATGAGAAAAAAGGATCATTTAAATTAGCCGATGCTCTTGATTCCAGCTCAGCTAAAATGATTAGAAGACACCCTCACGTTTTTGCTGACACTAAGATTGAAAATCAGGAAGAGCTTCTTAAAAACTGGGAAAAAATCAAGCGCAGCGAAAAAGATGATTCCAAGAAAACTTTCGATTCACTTCCCAAAGGACTACCACCTCTTTTAAAAGCCTATCGTATTAATTCAAAATCAGCTCGCACAGGCTTCACCTTTGAATCAGATGAGCAGTGCGTACAGCAGCTTGAAAGTGAATGGAAAGAATGGAACAGCGCCCTTGAATCTGGCGATGCAGCTAAATCCGAAGAAGAATTCGGCGATTACTTGTTCGCTCTGGTTGAGCTTGGTCGTAGAAAGGGCATCAAAGCCAACAGCGCGCTAGACGTAACAAACAATAAATTTTTGAAAAGATTTTCAAAAATGGAAGATATTGCTAAAGAACAGAAAAAAGATGTTTCTGAAATGGAACTTTCTGAGCTTAATGAACTTTGGAATAAAGTTAAATAAAACAGCTACTACTAAATCATAACAAATTTGATTGTCTAAAATCCTCAGCTCATTTTACGTGAGTTGAGGATTTTTTCTATTTTTACCCTAAAGTTATTTATGCTTTGTCCGAAAAGAGAGATAAGCGCTATTAGTAGCCTTTCTACAAGGAGGTAGATTATGGATATGTCAGCAATCAATTCGGGAGCTTTCACAATTTCAGCCGCAACAGAAAAACAGATGTTCGGTGCTCAAGTTGTCACCAAGACACTTGACTATATGAACTCCAGTCAATCAGGTTCAACTACAAACAGCGATTATGACTTTCAGAAAAGTGTCCTCAGCGCACACTTCACAGACAAGGGATCCATTACCAACATTAAAGCATAAGAAAAGAACTAAGACGCCTATTCAGGACAGAGCACCGGCATTTACGACGGAGTTCTGTCCTGTATAATTATCTAAGCTATTGAAACTTCCTTTTGCATTGTCTCTAGATAGCTCTTTCCGTGACTCAAATAAAACGCCAACGGCTTACCAAAGTTTTTCCCGACCAAACCATCCACAAGCAGCCTGCTAACTTCTTTTTCAGCGAGCAAAACATTCTGCGACGCAAGGAAAATAGACTTTTCTTCGTTCGTCATTTTCTTTAGGCGCATCCTTAGAGCAGTGCGGGCGCGTGGCTGAAACATCCAGAATCGCATGAGATCCAGCGCATTTATAATAAATATTTTCTCCAGATCACTACCCGTATTTTGCATCTCAATAATAAATTCATCCGGCTCATAAAGCATATCTCGACCATTACGTTCAGGAAACATCATTTCAAGCTGAGTATAGCAATCAAAAACGCTCTTAACTGTCCGGCGATAGTCCCATAGCCTCATGCGAATATTATCGGAACGATCAGCGATTCCTTCAATTATTCCGGCAACCATATCTGAAGCCAGTTTCGAAATCACCGCCGCCCATTTTTGAAGTACGAGTTCTACAGAAACGATTCCTGCCATGCCCATCATGACTCCAATTCCATCACTAAGCATAATTGCAATAGGCACGGAAATGATGGACCGCAGCAAGTTCCAAATAGCAGCACTGCGCGGCAATCCTCTGAACATATTGTGGCTGAATATATACAGTCCGTTAGCCAGCCCCATTACCGCATAAAGCAAAATAGGGTCAGTTTGCGTATTGACCCCGAACCCTTCATCTAGAAGTAAGGTTTTCACGAAATAATCAAGCAATGGAACGGAAAAGCCCGTAAACAACAACGAGTCGGAGATACGGGACCAACTTACATGATCATTCCAGCGTGACAGCGGCGAACGGATGAATCCACCACCACCGAGTACGGCCTGCGTAACGTTTCTCCAGCCCGTAATTCCAAACCAGATAAATGCTCCGAAAAATCTGAGCAGCCACCAATCTTTGGTCAGCGCGAAAGTCAAAAATGCTGGAATGAAACCGCATAAAATTTTAAGTCCATTCTTTATTGAAGAATTCATAAACCGAAATGATTTTGAACTCTTGCGCGGAGTCAAATCCGCCACACCGAATTTATTTCCAGCCTCACTAAGTCCACCAAGCAAAGCAATATTAGTCACTTTATTGGAACACGAAGAAAAACGGGTCAGTTGCCATTCCTCTTTTTTTACGTAGCCAAACTTTTTAAGGAAAGGTAAGTTCCTAATAAATCTCATTGACCGATTATACAGCTTACTTTCGGAAGACTTAGGGGTAAGTATAATTTCCAGCCTGACATCAGCTTTGACTGGAATAGGACATTCACCTTTCTCAAGCCGCTTAAATACTTTTTTAGCTGCGGTATGAGGTAAAGTATCGGCAACAACAAGCCCCATTCCACGAATTCTACTGATAATCCCGGATGAACCACTCCCTATTCTCGCCTGCAATCTAGTCCCGCCATACATGGCACTAAAGGTCCCCATATGGGACAGCACATTGCGCAAACACTCGAGTATTTCTGGGTCTGCGACAGAACCCATTTGCTCTAAATCTAAAATAGCGCGAGAAATTATATTTTTCAGCCCAAGCAAATTACGTTCATTTAATGCCTGACGAAGTCCATGAACGTTTTCCGCAATCTTAGCTGTTCCAAGAGAAATCCTTTTAAGATTAAACTCCTCGACATATCTGACCATTCCACCGCATTTATACAAAATGCAAATAATGTCAGCGATAGTAAGTCCGTCGGGAACTAGGGTAATCCTTTTTTGCGAAGCTATGGTCCGAATTCGCTCAACAAACTGTTCAGGAGTAAGAGTCATAAGCTCAGGCGGATCAGCTTCCTCGCAGCCCACAAAACGACCATCAATAGAACATGCAACGTCCGAACAAATAAAACGCTCAATAATAGTTTCAACTTCGAAGGAATTTATGGATTCTACTCGTTGCTCAATGTCAGACTTATCACCGGTTTCAGCAATATCATACTGAGCTTTGAGTTCTGCAACACGCTCTTTAAGAGCAGGCATAAGCATTTCAAGGATATAGCGTCCCAAGTGCAAAAATGAAGGCTGCCCAGTCCCGACAAATGCCAAAAATTCAGACTCGGATATTTCAGGGCAGACAACACCAAAATCACCTTCGATAATTTTACGCTGAGATAGGTTGAAATTTTGCACGCATCGGAGAACCTGTTTCTGCAACCAACGCGAAACTTCAAGCCCTTCGGATAAAAATTTTACTACTTCTTTAGATTGAATAAACCGTTCGAAATCACGGCCGTTATCAAAACCGTCCAGAGTCCAGATAAGCCCAGCAGTTCGGTTTTGCCAACGAATTTGATATTCAATGCCGACCTTAACCGATATCCCCATGATCCGAGCGGCTTCGTACAGCTCGCGAGACTCAACAACACCTACATGATTATAGTAAACAACGGTCAAACTACGAATACCCTTAATCCAAGCATCCATGACCAAATGTGTCGGAGATTTGCGCCCTTTGCTGTTGGCATCATGAACGCGATGATCAAACGCGATATGGTTCCACTCTTCAGGCATTTCGAGCAAGAAGTTGCGCTCGAGGAATTCACGGATAACACGGGGTTTGCCAGTTGCAGCCTCATGAAAATCATGGGCAAGTTGCAAACTACGCTCCTCATCACCCACCGAGCGGACAAGCTTCTTCATAATCTGAATAAGCACACGCGCAGAATTCATCCTGAGCGTACCTTTCGGCATTGCAAGGACTTCATCACGCAATGACCGCAGAGCAGAAATGCGCCCCGCAACCCCTTCTGTTTCAAGCGAACTGATAAGATGAGCTACGGAATAAGCTATCCGCAATCCGCGTGAGCCAACAAGTTCCCTGATTCCATGCGGACTTAAATGGGGAGCAAGTAGATAACGATCTTCACCACTTGCAACATCCCGATTAAGAATATCACGAACAATTGCAAGCAGCTTGTAATCCTGCTCGTCAAAAAACATTTTCATATATATACCAAGCGCTTTTGATTCATAAAGTTAGTTTAATTTAAGTACGATACCTATGGTTTACAAAGTTCTCAAGACAATTTGGAATCTATTTTCAAACCCTTCAAATTCCTTTTAGAATTCAAATATAGAATTTTATCTTTACTTTATACTAATTATTATTAATATAATTAGTATAAAGTAAAATCCTTAAATTTTATTGGTCATAGAATATACAATTTAGAGTATAACAAGTCTCTGTCCATCTATTACACAAAGGAGGCCCTATGCAATTTCGTGAGCTAAAGAAATACTTTTCACACGACCCCAGGCATATAAGTAAATTTCGTATGGGACTTAAAGAAATAGTCTGGAATGAAGACCCTGTTAGCATGTCAATTACTGAACTTTTTAATGAGTTAGATCTCCTCGTCGAAGCAGAAATAAGGTACTATTATCGTAGAAGTAAGCGACGGGCCTTTTGGTCAATAATCTTAAGAGTGGGTATGATTGTCTGTGCCTCTATCGGAACGATTATACCGCTAATGGAAAAGCCTATTCCCTTATTTTTAGCAAGTAATAGCTATTCTTTTTTTTCAGGTAATGGCTATGCATTTTTAGCAGCAGCAGCAGCTTTTTATAGCGCAAATCAATTATTTGGAGGAACAACAGGGCACGTAAGATTTACAGAAGCTCATCTTAAACTCGAAAAGCTTGCTACATCATCACGCATAAAGTGGTACAAATACTTAGGGTGTTCAAAAAGCGGAGATAAACCAGAGAATAACATCAGAACCGGATTTTACCTTATTAACCACTACGCAGAAGAGCTTTATAAAATTTCACTCACCGTAACAACTGACTGGGGAGAGCATCGACTTTCCGAACTTGCAAAATACCAAGAAACGCTTTCCCATAACAAAGGTTGAAATAAATATAATCAAAAGAACTAGGAAAAGTCACACTTAAAATCACTCATATATTTGCTAGCGTCCATTTCCTCGCCACGAACATAATTATAAACATTTATATCATGTACAATTTGAAGCCACAGCGGGTAAGTTTTAATCTGCATAACCGGTGCAACATCGTGAATGGCAGGGTGATCCACCCAAAAAACAGTATTCAAATTCTCTCTTTTTTCAATCAAACTGACAAAGGCATTTGTAACGTCTTCGAAGTCATAAAAAACACCCTTCGAAAGCTGCAATCCTTTAGCGAAGTTTATAAATAGAGCTTCCTTATCACCTAAATCGGTTTCATTCATAGACTTTACAATGGAATGTAAACATCTGACATATTTAGCAGACAAGGCATCATCGTTATCCAGGCGTGTGGTCAATATCCAATCTACATCTTCCGCCATGCTCTTAATAATGTCTTTAACCTGCGGCATAACTGTATCAAATTCACCACAGAAAACAGGCGTGAAGTTTTCGTAACGAGCATAGGCTTTGATTATTTTTCGATATAGTGGGGGTGTTTCTTCATCAAATAACACCAGCCATGTAAAATCTTGATTAAGTTGAGATGAAACAGTGGGAAAACAATATTTTTGAAATAGGTCAAACCTTTCAGCAAGCCATGATATTTCAAGACGCTTGGGAAAAGGCATAGGCCATATTTTTACGTTGAACCGCGTAATAATAAAATGACGAAATTCCATAAGTCTTCACACTCCAAACAAGAAATAATATTTATGCAAACTAGAAACGCTATAACCCAAAAGAGTTTAACTCAATCTTACAATAAACTACCCCTGAAACCTTACTGAATTGGCGCTGTCAGTTGCGCAACTCGGACAAATAAGCGGATGAACGAACTTTGCTCCTTCACTTCTTTTTCAGTAACAAGCGCGCTGTGACTAAAATCGTTCTCAAGCATACCAGCTACTTCACGGTTAAAACCTTCGCTCGCAACCACAACAGTAATTTCAAAATTTAATCTGAACGAGCGGTTATCAAAATTGGCAGTTCCAATAGTTGCATAGTCATCATCAATGAGTACAACTTTTTGGTGTAGGAACCCCTTATCATACCAATAAACCTTAGCTCCGATCTCCTGCATTTTTTCAACGTAAGCCCAATGAGTTAACGTCACCAGCAGGTTATCAGTTTTACGAGGTATCAATATCCGCACATCTACCCCACGCAAGACAGCCAAATGGAGTGCGGTAATAAACTGCTCGTCCGGCACAAAGTAAGGACTTACAATCCATAATCTGTCCTTTGCGCTCTGAATGCATTTCATAAAAAACAAAGTGCAGGTCTCGAAACTATCTTCCGGACCGGAAGGAAGTGCCAGCGCGGAGATGTTCTTCCCGCTAGTAGCAGCGGACGGAGACCAATTGAGTTCGAGCAGCTCATCACTAGCCCAGTGCCAATCTTCGTAAAACGAAACCTGAATAGACTGCGCCGCAGGCCCAGCTATCCGGATATGAGTATCGCGCCAATCGTCTAAACCGGCAGCCTGCCCAAGATATTCATCCCCTACGTTATGTCCACCGACCCAAGCTTCAAGACCATCAACAACAACAATTTTGCGATGATTTCTAAAATTTAACTGAAATCGGTTCGCGCGCCCTTTGGTCGTATTAAATTTAAAGGCCTTAACACCAGCGGAACGAAGCTCCTCTAAATATTCATCAGGCAAACCGATACTGCCGATTTCATCATATAGAAAACAAACTTCCACCCCTTCTCGTCCCTTCGCTATCAAACGGTCTTTTAGCTCATTTCCCAAGCCATCCGCCTTAACAATATAAAACTGAACGAGCACATATTTCTTTGCCCGCGCAATACCTTCAAAAATGGAATCAAAGGTGTCTTTGCCGTCTACCAGTAACTCGACATTGTTACCTGATGTAAACGGAAGCTTTGCAATCTTCTCAATTGGTAACGAAGCATCGCGCTCAGGCGATACCAACAAATCATTATCCCTTAGCTTCTGAAAATATTCCTTTGAAGCTTCACTGCTAAGAGCATGCTTAACTCTCAGCAAGTTCACAAAGCCATGAAACTTATTGCGGCCAAATATCCAATAAACAGGCAAGGCTACATACGGAATCATAATAAGAGCAAGCACCCAAGCAACCGCTCCCTGTGGAGTCCGGGATTCCATAATAGCAGTAATCGCGCTGAGCAGTCCTAATAGGTGAAAAATCAAAGCAATAATGGCAAACAGTTCCAAGCTCATGACAAGTCCTTCGTGAAAGTATTCTATTTCATTCAATAAACATCAGGTTTCTTGGATTTTCTCTACATTATAAATCAAGCAACCTAAACAAGAAAAGCCCCTAACTGTTAAGCTAGGGGCTTTTCTTGATTCACCGATTTATACTTCTATCGTTTTACGCTATTCTTGGAAACAGCTTTGACCGCCTCAAGAACATGCTGATTTATATTCTTAATTTTCCTATATCGCGGATCAGCCAGCTTATTTTCCTGAGTATAATAGAGCTCCTTAAGAAAAATATGCAACTCGCTATTCAAGTCACCCTGTAGTTTTCTCTGTAGCTTAGTATAGTCGTCAAATTCAAGCTTGCGCTTAATTCCACCGGATGAAGCCAGCGTTGCATAATCACCTGAGCCAATCACCTTAGAAAATACACTCAGTGGCTCATTTAAGCCGCCATCCGCACAAAATTTAACAAGCATCTTTCTTGCAATTTGTGGGTTTTTAGCTTCAGCAAACTCATTATAAACATTTGTCAAAATGATTGCATTTTTAACAATTTCAGCATCACTGCTGCCGGAGACTTGATCAGCAACTTGCAGTATTCTTCCATAAAAAACAGGAACCTGCTCACCTAATGAAGAAATAGATTCCTTGTATGAAGAATAAGAATCTACAGAGCTACAGCTCTGGATACTCTTAGAGATTATATCGCCCAGAGGTCTAAACAGATCATTAAAGCGGTGGTCTCCACTAACTTCAGGCTGAAATTGCCTTGCATAACGAACCAACGAGCCGAGATTTACTGGATTCAACTTTGCCGCATAAGCTCGAAGATAAAACGAATATGCCAACAATTCGCTGGTTGGAATAAGTAGGGTTCCTTCTAAGCTCGATGCGGCCAAACTCCCTGCACTGTTAGAGAGAGTAAAGAAAGTTGTGTAGGGAACAAGGTCGGAATACAACTTATCGGTCAGGTACGGATTCGCAAAAATGATCTGCTCAGCATGGTTTGATTTCGCCCATTCTCTATCCGCAGTTACTTCTGATTTTTCCAAACAAGCTGCTTGAAAAGCAACCAGATAACTGCTCGCCTGCCACATTTTTTTCAATGTACTGATATAACCCTCTTCCGTAACAAAACCATTATCACGCATTACAGAATCGCGCTGCCCAACAGGGGTAGCAAGATTTCTGAAAAGCATTAAACTGCTATCAATATTCTTTTGGCTGATAGTAAGCAATTTTCGTTTAAAAAAAGATGAATTTACTTCTTTTCTATTCTCAACTCTGCTCGCCCAGACCTTAGTTAAGACACCAGCTTCGGTCGATAGAACAGCAGCCTTTCCTTTTGCAGTGCCCGACCACTTGTAAGCCAGGGTCAAAAGCTCAAGAGCCTCTTTCAGCTCAACCTCCGCGTCTGCTGCAGTTGTGGCCCCCACAAAATTATTCACACTATCCAGTCCCTTATTAAAGGCGATTGTGAAATTTATGTTAGTAGAATCGGACCCTCTGCCGTCAAACCCGTTAGTTACAGATTCATAATATTTTTTAACTCCTCCCTCGCTGAGCATATCGGTAACATTTTCCACAATGGGACCGAGTGAATAAAGCCCTGACAATTTACGATCCACCACAGCGCGGTCTACCACGAGGTTCAACACGTTCTGACTATAATAATCCAGATCAGCCGCGCTTGAGTATGTTGCAGCAAGCCCCTCTTTCTTTTGAACTTGAAACGGTATTAAAATATCAGTCCACAACGCGTATATAGAACCAACAAATTTATCTTTGTTTTTCATTGCAAGATACTTGTGAGCATTTATAAAATGCGACCAGAATAAATAATCCTTTTTAATACCAAACGAAGGACTGGTTTTCTCTATCAAAACAATTGCGTTATTTAAATAAGATTCCCGGCTTGTCAGGAGGTATTCTATAAACTGACCAACTGCCGCTCTAAAATATTCTTTGGTCGGCAATCCTGTTTTAATGTCACCCTTATCGATAACTACCTCTGCACTTGAAGCATCCTTGCCTGTAATCTCAGCTATCAAAACACTGTTATGTTGCTTAAGTGTTGTGATATATTCTTTTTCACGCTGCAGCACTTCTGAATTCAAATTTTCTTTACTTGTAACCGTATAGACATACGCGTCATCAAGGAAAGAATCCCAATATCCACCGTCAGCACATGCAGAAAATGCAAAAATAAGACTCAAACACATTACAAATATAATTATTAAATATTTTTTCATCATTCGCCTCTTGTCTTTTTTTCTAAACATTTCAAAGCATTTTCGAGAAACACACATCGGTTTTCATAATATTTCTTTTCACTTGAAGGATGCTTAATGGAAAGAGAAAATTTATTAGTCTTTCCTTCAAACGAAAACTTGTGTGATGAAAACTCACAGCCTTCAATATCTGGATTATCGATTAAAATCGAAACTATCCGGCTCATCAAATCGTCCGCTTCATTCCGATTGCTACAAATAGGCAGCTCACGAAAAGATATTTCAGCATCTTTTGTTTTTTTCGTGGTCAACGATCCACCCAAATTTACAAGAGATTTGCTTAAGTCTGCGCCAATCGGACCTTCGAGATCATCGCGGTCTGCTATCCGATATTTCGAAGGGCTTTTTTTAGATGACCGTAAAGGAGCCTCTGCGAGCGATCCGCCGGAAATAGCTTTTCCAAGTGAAGGCGGAGCTGCACTTTCACCCTTCGGCAGGGTAATGCTTCGTCCTGCTACGGATTTAGAAGCTCTTGCCTTTGAAATGACCTTTAATCCCCCACCGGAATCTATTTTACTATCCGAAACTTCTATTCCTCCACGACTTAAATCTACAGCCTTTCTACCAGTAGAAGCCGGACGCCTCACCCGCCTCACCGGAGCCATTAATCCGACTTCGGATGTGTCAGAATTATTCAAAACACCTCGCGAAACAGGTTGTAAACTTTCTACCTCTGAGATTTGTCTGGCAGCAGATTTAGTTCTCATAGATTTAGCAATCTCAAGAGAATCTTGTTCGCCCGGTAATTGAGCTGAAGGGAACGGAGCTTTATTTCGCACAACAACTTTTCTAGTTGCAGTAGGCCGCGTCCTCTTCTTAACTTGAGACAAAATGGGAGTAACCTTCTGCGCTGGAGGCAGCACCAGCTCTTGCACTGGAGGCTGTTCATTCTGGGCAATTTGAGATTCTATGTTCTCAGGAATTTTATTTTGATCATCTGGTTTAGCGGCATCTTCGATTTCCTCAGTAGGAGTCTTTATCGCGACATCCACGAGAGGCTCTACCGTCTTTGGCGATTGAGTCTCGTGCTTATCTTCAAGTTTATTACTTTGTGTACTGCTGGCGGGCGTAGGCGCGGACACCTTAGGCACAGGACTTTCTACAATGGTCATCGCCATCATGGTAGAAGGAATTTTTTTAGGTTCTGTAACCATAAAAGGATCGGCAAAAATGTAAAACAGAACAAAAACAATGAAACACAATGTTGAAATAAGGAATGAGTACTGCTCCGCATTTTTCGCGATAGAAACCTTATAAGGATTCTTCGAAACAGCGGAGTCGACTTCGGCAGAAAGAGAAAGCATCACATTCCCCGCACCACGGGAATATCTATTCAATGCCCAATTGTTATAAATCATCGACACGCACTACTCTTGCAACTTTGCTGTTTTCACAGTGGTAAAAATTTCAACATTCGGCCAAACCTTTTGTATTATGGACAGAGCTCGTAGCATCACGCCTGTTTTGGAATTTTCAGCTGCCAGAAATTCAGGTTCAATATTCTTGTCTTTCAACACGTGAAGCTCATCCTCAAACTTTACATCTGAGTCAATATCCTTCCGTGGCATCCACTTTTTACCGCTCCCATCCCACTCTTCCAAAGCAACAGGCCATTTAGATTCAGCATTATCAGATACATATATGCGCCATTGTTTAACCTTCCCTGAAGCTGCTTGCTGCTGCTCATACCCGGCGACTTTTGTCAGCTTCAACTCTGTATAATCAACATCTGCTGTTGGTAAAACGGACAAAGCCAAAACTAACAGAAAGGCCAAATCGGCAAATGAAAAAATCCATATAAGACTAGGTTTATGTCGCATTTGGTCACCTAATTAGAGGGATATCTCATGGTAATTTTAATTAATGTTGAATTTATGCACTCAACGGCCTTGCGCTGCATACGGACTTTACGCCACTCAAAGATTACATACATTAAGAGCGCAAGTATCGTACTTAGGAGAGCTGTCCCCATTCCTGATGAACTCAAATTGGATTTAATTCCGCCTTCGCTATTTATAAACAGCATGGTCATACCTAGTATCGTTCCCAAAAAACCAAGAGGAGGAAGTAAGTTCGTTATGCTTTCATATGGTTCAAGAATGTTTTTTTCAAAAAAATCTAGCCCATACTGACAAACAGCATCATTCACGAAAAAATGTGGCGGCTTTTGCACATATTGCTTTGTGTAAATTTTTACAATATTTTGTACTGGTTCAGTGACTTGCCGCTCTGAATTATCATCCTTGGCTTTAATATTTAATTTTGCGGTATTTTTAGCAGAATTACGTTTTTGGGCTTTACTGATCGGAGACACCATTTTTTTCGATGAAGACTTCGAATCACTGTCAAAGTAGTACTCACAGCCACCCCGGTCAGCATTTTCCAGCTCATCACATAAAGATTGATAATACGCTTTCTGCACCGCAGTAGACAAAGAATCAGAAGTATCAACTGTTGCCTCTAGCTCTTTTTCATCGACTCTATCTATATCGAAGTTGACATTAAAAAGCACTACGACCCCATAGAATATAACAAGCCCTATACCAAAGAACACGCAAAATTGCAGAAAAGGTGATGAATAACTCACCGCTGCGGCGAGCTTAGAAACAATGTTAGAGAACATTTCCCCACTCCTATTTACGATTATCTGTGATGGTTTCAAATTCTGAAATACATTTCTGCAACTCGCCGCATTCAAGACCCAACCCAGTAATATCTAAATCAACTCTTTTACCTGCGAGATCATCCAATTGTTCAAGATTAGCTCTGGCTTTCTTATTTTGTGCAGATTCTGTTTCTGCAGCAGGGCCAGCAGTATCAATCTGTATCTGGACCACCATCAGCAATGCTTTAATAAGTTGATCCCGAAGACCTTGTGTCTGATTTTGCACAACTTCTTCGTATGCCTCATTACTAAAAAGAAGCTTATCGAAAACGATGTCGCTCTGGATAGCCATACTATCCCGATAATCAGTCTGATTATGGAGATACAAGTTCTGTGTGACAGACCTGATTGCCATAGAAGTTTCTAGAAACTCATCAAGCCAGATTTTCTTACGATCAAGATCAAACTCATAATCGACAATTTCATCACTGGATATTTTGCTCGTATCTTGCTGAGAGGGGCCTTTATTATTCTTTAGGCCACAACCTGTTATGAGCACGAACACCAATATGATTAGTAGTTTTTTCATTTCTTATTCCTGCCTATTTTTTCTGATTTCCCAATATACGGTATAACTTTCCAACCCTTTTTTTTTCATGGCACCACGATTTTTTATTTGCAGAACTATCACTGTTGCGAGAACAAATTCCTTTGCACTTGAAATCAAAATCATGAACTAGAGTGCGTCCAACACTTTTTTTCCAACAAAGTAATAGGGCCACTACTACCACTGGCAAACACATTTTCAAAATAAATAGCAAAGAGGAATCACTACTCCAAGTCCAAAGATCAAGCACAAAGCTTTCCCAATTCAATTTAAAACCAGTAAACAGAATATGTTTATAATCTTGCGAAATGTAATGTCCAACACTAGTAAACAACCCTAAAGACCCAAAAATGGGAACTATGAGTAAATATACAACTCTTCGTTTACAATGCTCTTTGCATTCATACACATAGGACATTTTTTCCTTTGTATATGCTGCAAAAACGCTACCCATCAGTGCAAAGACAAGTGTCAATATAAACCATAGAGGAGAACTTCGAACTAAAAAATTATCAGAGCTAAGAAATGGATTATACATTATCGCCTTGTTTATAGCAGAAACACTACCATCCTCACGCACGGCATCCTTTATACGAGTACTTTTGAACTGAATAAATTCTCTCGGAACGATAATTTCGCACTCTGTAAAGTTAGAGAAAAATGGAGATTTTTCACCTTCAAAAAAATAGGTACTGCCATTATTGAAAACGAAATCAAAATGTTTACTTCCGGAAACTATTTCACGTATATGAAAATCATTAATTCCAATATAATTATCATTTTTCATTTCTAAGCCAGTCGAATTGCTGCGTAAAGAAATTGCCATTGAAGCATCCTCCCCACAAGCTTTCAAAAACAGCTGTGCAATTTCAGCAATGCTTTTACCTAATCCTCTAACACTAATTTGCAGCCCCCCTCCATTCTCTTTAGAGCTTTTAAATATGGAGCTATCCATGGTGCACTTTTCCTGTAAAAAAAAATTGCCCTTAACCTGATCTTTGCCATATTTAATATCCCCTATAACAGCCAAGGTAGTCTTCGAATTAAATTTATAGTTCAGTTCAAGTTTAGTTAACTTGTCAATAATGAACTCATTTTTAGGTCCAGTATCACTTCCTTTTAAACGACTAACATCAGTTAACAATCCATTTACAACATCTTTTACGTACGATTTTAAATTAGAAGATTCTGGGGCCAGGCCATCAACTTTAAACTCTGTACTTTCAATTTTTTTAGTATAATACGTAGAAGAATAGAACAATATTGAGACAGTGATAAAAATAACGACAACAAGTTGTAAGGAAATTGTTAAGATCATAGGAAGACATTTAGAAAACTCTTTATTATTACGCGAAAACCCAAATCTATGACTGTAAAGACAACTTGGCAACCACACCCCAAAAAACCACAGACTTTTCAGCCAATCTTTTTTGACAGTTTTTCTCCAACACTCTTTAAACTCCGCCCTCATGACCCTATATTCTTTCCACACGTCAATTCCCCTTAATCCTAAACGTCGCATTAAATGAATATGTGTAATCTTCAGATTCGTACCTAACGCCCTCCTCAAAGCGCCCCTCTATATCTACACCAGACCTCACACCTTTAAATACAATATCCCCTCCAATAAGCGCTTTCTCTGACGTTCCATCTTTCAATGTTACGACCAATATGGCTCTCTCTAGGGCTGAACTAGTTATCTGTCCAAATTTAACTTTCAAAAGTTGATCCACACCGCAATACTCTGCTGTTATTGCAAAGTAAGTAGAATAGTCGGCATCATCAATCTCAACAGGAACCCACAACTCCTGCGACTCTTTCACACTCGGATCTTTTTCAATTGGTTTATTTATTACAATTTCTTTGCTTTTTTCAAACTTAGCCGTCTTAGCTTCAGTAGATTTTGCAAGCTTCGCTGGGGGAGTCTTAACGGGAGCTGTCTTAACCTTTGCGGGAACCATAGGTGAGATGATGTCCTTCCCTTTAGGAGAGGCTTTCTTCACCTTCTTTTTCGGAGCAGCCGTGAAGGGAATCTTAACCGTAGTGCGTTCAAACCGAGGGGAAACATGAGCCTTATTTTCAATCTCAGATTTGTTATCTAAAACAACCACCTGATCAGCAGTGGAATTGCTAAACATAGCGGATATACTTGCTTCCGCTACAGCCCCATCGGACCAGCCTACGTCGATTTTACGAACAAAAATATTTTGCCTAGCAGAAATTCGAATAGCGTTACTACGAAATTCGAGGACACTGTTGCTAGCTTTAGCTTGAAAAGCGACCTCACTATCGAAGGGACATATGAAAGAATAGAATGCGTAAACCTTTTTATTTTCATCGGCAGATTCCACAAGCAAACTTCTGCCCAATTGTTTATAAGTCGAAAGATTTTCTTTTAGCCCGCCTTCAGTCGAAATAGCAGTAATAGCTTTAACAAGCTCAGACTTAGTAACCATAGACAGGGCTACACAATCATAACTTGCATAGGATATTACACGGCTTTCGTTACCCGGCACATTCTTAAGATATTTAAGAGCGAATGAAACTCTCCCCCCCCTGCTTCCTTGAAGGGCCCCAATAATGCCATTGGCAATTTGATCTGCCTCTTGCTCAGACCTCGAAGTAGATTCTACGTAAAACACATATTCATCACACGAATTAGAGGCATAACAATTTATTGCATTAAATACAGCAATGAAAATACAAATTGAGATTGAACTCAATTTATATTTGATGAAACTTTCGCATGCTGAACTTAATAACATAACTTGCAAGACCCCGATTATAAACACTAATATTATAAAAACCGAATAGAAAACTTAATTTGAAACCATAAATAATTACCAGTAAATCACAATATTTTTTAATAAAAAGATGCGTCAAAAAACATTAACACACCTATTTATAAAAACGAGTAAAAGACGACTAACAGAGCTTCAGTCTATATGTCAACATTATATCTATATTTTAATAAGGTGATACTATATTTATGTCACCAAAAACAGACGAACAATATTCAAATATGAAACAGAACATTCAAGTAGATGTCATGTAATGTAGGAAGTCTCATAAGCCGCTAATAAAAAAGGGAGATTAGTTTCGCTAATTATTTATCGGAGTAGCAAACAACAAGGAAAAATATTTACAACTAGACATAAAATGTATTCCTATAATGACAGATGGAAGTTATATCTTTAGTAATACAAATATCTCATACGTAAAAAATCATATGCTAATGGAAGCCTTATAAGCAGGCAGTAAAATCATCTTATTCCTACGCCAACCTCGAACACGGTAAAAGTATCCATGAAATATATTATACAATTACCCATCATGCTCGTGCTGCTAATCTGGGTACCTGCTGTATCAGCATCTCAAACAGCTTCACTTGAGCAAATTTACGGGACAGTGGAACTGCGGCGTAACGGGCAAGACTTCTTCAAGCAGGCAAGAGTCGGACAGAATGTAGTGAACGGGGATATTTTGCGCACGGGGGCAGACGGTAAAGCCATACTTCGGCTTATCGATAATTCAATTCTGAGTTTTGCATCAGAAACCGAATTCATGCTTGGCAACGAACTAGCAGGAACGGAAGTCAATTTTATAGGCACCCTTTTCCGCGGTATAACTCGGGCCATACTAGAGAAACGAAAAGGTTCGTATATAAAAACTCCGACAGGGGCTATAGGTATCCGTGGGACAGATATAACTATTACTCACAATGGCGAAACAGGCTTTTACTTTCTGGATGAAGGCGCTGTCGAAGTTGTGACAAGTGAAACGACCATTCCCCTTGAAGCCGGGAACATGACCGCCAGCTTTGCAAAACGCAGAGCGCTACCTCCATCACCATTTACGAAATCGGCAGGTCTGGCGGAAGCCCGCAGTGCGCTATCAGCCCTTACATCAATAGAAATTCCTTCATCGTTAAAGGATAATGCCCTACTTAACGAAATCCTTGCCCGCTGGATCATTAATTACGCCCACTATCTTGCCGACTCCGGCCGACATGAGGATGCTGAGACCGCCCTCCTTATCGCTGAAGATCTAACCGAACGCCAAGCTGTGCAGGGAGAAATTCTACTCCAGATCGGTGGGTTGTATGTATATCGACTTAATGACGTGCATGGCGCGCTCAGGGCGTATCGGAAGATCCTGCGAGAATACCAAGGAACGCCATATTTCGAAAAAGCTTTATTCGGGGCTGTTCGCTGCTTCCACCTGCTCAAGCAACGAGAGAAAGCCGTAGAATATACTAAATGGTATAAAAGGAAGTTTCCTCGGGGAAAGTATCTTCACGATCTGGACGCTTTAATGAAATAGATCTATTCAAGATCGCAAACGGCACATTTTTTTACTAAACTCTAACTTTTTACTTGCTAAAGTTATCGATAACAATTACTAGTAACTTCAAAGACGCACGGAATATCAATTCAAATTAATTTTACATAAAATAACGGAGCTAATTATGACTAAGACACTTAAAAATTTACAGGACGCATTTGCTGGAGAATCTCAGGCTAACCGTAAATATCTCGCATTTGCTGAAAAAGCTGAGTCCGAAGGCAAACCAGGTGTTGCTAAACTTTTCCGCGCAGCTGCCGCAGCTGAAACTATTCACGCACACGCACATCTTCGCTTGATGAAAGGAGTCGGAACTACAGAAGAAAATCTCAAGGGCGCAATCGAAGGTGAAACCTTTGAATTCGAATCCATGTACCCACAGATGATTAAAGAAGCTGAAGCTGAAGGCGAAAAAGCTGTTCACCGCTATTTCGGATTCGCTAATGAAGCTGAAAAAGTTCACGCAGAACTCTACACAGCAGCACTAAAAACAGATGGTGACACCTTCGCTGACGCAGAATTCTACATCTGTAAAATTATACAATATAATAATATGTCGAACACTTCCAGTGTGTATGTAAATTAATGGTTTCAGAGTAATCGACATATTCTTCTTGTAGAACACATATTTCTTGTCTTGCATCAATTGTTTCAGAGTAATCGGCACATTTTCCTTGTAGAACACATATTTCTTGTCTTGCATCAATTGGTTAAAGCCAACCCATCCAACCACCAAACAATAAGAGGACCTAACAATGAGTAAAACCCTTGACAATCTCGCAACGGCCTTTGCAGGCGAATCCCAGGCTAACCGTAAATACCTCGCTTTCGCTGAAAAAGCAGACCGTGAAGGCAAGCCCGGCGTAGCCAAGCTTTTCCGTGCTGCAGCCGCCGCAGAAACCATTCACGCTCATGCGCATCTTCGTCTAATGAAAGGCATCGGTTCCACCGAAGACAACCTCAAAGTCGCAATTTCAGGCGAAACATATGAGTTTGAAAAGATGTATCCTGAGATGATGGAAGAGGCCAAAGAAGAGGGTGAAAACGCCGTTCTACGCTATTTTGGTTTTGCTAATGAAGCAGAGAAAGTACATGCGACATTGTACACCGAAGCTCTTGAGAACACCGACAAATTTTCTGAAGCCGAATTTTATATTTGCAGCGTGTGCGGACACACACAGGACGGCGAAGCCACTGAAAAATGTCCGATCTGCGGAGCTGCACCCAAGGCATACCAGAAGGTGGATTAGCACTCCATAAAACCAATTTGCTATATGAGAATTCTCCCTTGTTCCCCCTAAGCCCCAGTCTCTCGGCTGGGGCTTTTTCATTTCCTCTTCTAATGGTATCTATCTCACATGACTAAATACCTAGCACCGTATCTCTCAACTCGCCTCATCTATGAGGACGTGAAAAACTTGGCTCAAGATGTATTCTACCTAAAAGCTAATGACACAAAAGGATGGGTGAGTTTCAAACAAATGATTATTTCCCTGTCTCAAATCCAAGAGTTGGATAAGATGCTCCGCCCACTTTACAAGGAACATCAGGATCTTTCGACAGGTTTTAAAAATATCCAAAAGGATCTCGAATTCGTTGTTTACATCCGAAGTAAATTCGCCAGTCATACATTACAAGGCCTCATGAACAAAACCTTCGAATGGAGGCCGGAAACGATAAGCGTGGTAAGCACAGAGCATGAGGCAACGCCATTGCTACTGAATCTTTTCGTATTGGAGACGGCCATCAACACTTATGTTAACGGAGAAGGGGTACATAAACACTTCGAAAGCAACACTGACCTTGTATATCAGCCGGACTTTCTAAGGTTCATGGAATTTGTTGATACTATTGTCGACGACTCTGTAGAATATCTTGAAGGCTTATTGGCCTTCTTTGCCGAACAAGTAGAGCATGTTCCTATGGATGATCTAGGGTTTGAAACTTGGTATAAAGCCGGAATGACTAACTTTCAGTATCTACGAAAAGGTAAAAAATAACATGCCCCGCTTCCAAGCCAAACGCGATTGTTCAACCAATACCCTAGTCAAAGAGATTCAGATAGGACGTGTAGTGAGCACAAGAAAAACATCAACTTGCTGGCGATATTGAACACAGTACAGCATATGATAGCTGAGATAAATGAATTTACGAATGGAGGTGAAGCATGATCCGCAATGATAAAGAGCTACGTGAGACGGCCAGGTTGATAGGCGATAAATTGCAGGATGTTACTAACTATCTTGGCGACAGAAATTGTGATGAAGGCAGTATTAGATTCCCAACAGGCTACATTCGCCCTGTTGCCTATCAGAGGAATTCGTATGACTTCATCCGTAACAACACCTTAAAAAGAAATATTTCATACTGTATTCTTGGTACTGATTGTGGGTGAGTAATAAAGTTGGAAACTGAAATACTCGTCAGACCCCTTTTCTGGTTAAAATTTCAGCGTGCTAAAAAATAAAGTTGGAAACTAATTCTAACATCTTGACTGAACACAACTATTTTTTGAGTAATAAAGATGGAAACTAAATCATACAATTAAAATGTATTATATGATGGCAGACTCAATTCTCCTTAATTCACCAGCCAAATCCCACCGAATCGATAATCAAAGAAAATAGGTGAAAAGTATCTTATATCACCATTAAACAAGCCTAAAAGACGAAACAGTACGGATTCAACCAGTACCCGGTCAGTTACTGCCAAAAAATTAGAGCTATCAGAAAATACAAGATATGGATCTGGAATAGAGGTAAAATCTATCTGTTCAGGAATCTTATTGGTTGTGTCCAGAACTCCGCCAAAGCTATTGTATCCCTTGATAATAATTTCTTCTGGAACCTCCACTGAACTGGTGCTGGAGTCATATCTAAACCCATTCTTTGAATACAAATCCAAATGGTTAACAATTGGCGTTGTTTTAGACTCAAAAACATGAGCAAATGAGTACAAATAACCGCTAGTGGTATAAACTCTTGCAGGCAAACACAACGCGACTGGCCGATTAGAAATTTCAGCAGTACCCATTTTTTTTTGCGTAAAATCAGTTAAAAAAACAGACCATTGTTCATTTTTCATATTTGTATCTAGTTGATTATGCGATGAAACCGCAAAATATTTCATCCAACTCGCTGCTACAGCCATATCCTTCTGGATTAGCGGATAAGCTACAGTGAAACAGGTTAATTCTGTTTGAGATCCACCGTCGAAAATAGCATCCATTCCTGTAAGGTATTTAAAAAAATATCCATAGTCCCACCAAGTCCATATCAGTGTATTCGGTGGGAATGTGGCTCGAATTTTTTTAGCAAGCACGAAATCATTTCGGCTGAAATATGTTTTAGGTTGATATGTAGCGGCATTTACAAACACACATCCAAGCAAAAGGGGTAAGCATGCTACTTTTAATAAATATTCAATCTTGTTCGTTTGTAGCGCGAATCGCAACGCAATTTGACTGCTTACCCATGAACAAACAACAATGCTACAATATGCAGTGAAAAAGGCGGCCACGGGTACAAACAAAGGAATGAACCTTTGCGAAATCATTGATGCGAGCCCAAAACACCATGCGAAGGTTAGAAAAATAGCTTTAGTACGATAACGCACACAATAACAAATTGTTCCGCATACAGCAGGAATCAACAACCAGCCACTTCCAAGAGATTTTTGCCCCAACTCCCACAGGACTACTCCTCTCAATTCAATAATGGAGGAGCTTAAAAGAAAATTGGCTGACCCTCCAAATGCAAGATAAACATGATCTTTTATGTACTCCGCATATTGTGAAAAGGGCTTAACTCCAAAGATCATCAATCCTACAGCAACAATAAAACCGCACAAGAGAAAAATCTTTAGCGAAATATCGAGCCTATTCCCAGTTGGATAAACTAAGTAGCAAATAATAAATCCTGCCGAAAGTAACGCCCCAGGACGCCACCAGAACCACAGAAAAAAGAGGATGACCACATATAGAGAGATCCAATACCACCGCTTAACTTCTTTTGTGGAAAATTGAAAAACACAAAAAAGAGCAAAGAGGCACAATCCCGGAACTAAGCTATCAGTATCAAGAAAACCGACATGGGTACGCGTTACCCAATATGGAGCGAAGAGAGCAAGGAAAGCTGAGGCACCCATAACAAAAGGAGAGCGAATTTTTATGCCCCATGGAAGCACTGCTAATAACATAGATAAACTTAAAATAGGACCGAGATATGCGGCGATACTTTGTAATCGCATTTTATCAAGACCTGCAACTGCAGCAAGAAAATACGGAAGCAGCATTGACTGTCGACTATCGTTAATTACGCCTTCGATTCCAATATGTTGCTCAGCCAAAGTGTATGCCTGATCCAAATAGTAATATCCGTCATTGTTGCCAACTAGAGGAACCCCTTGCACATGAACACCTTGTTCTATGAGTAATCGTGTGTGCTGAAAGGCGAGAGTCATGCTTAGAATTACAGCGCATATTGCAATGGCGATAGTCGCCCATGTCGTAGTGGTAAATCGTAAAATTCTCATGAATCACTATTTGTGTTGATCAATCTTTTTTAAAATACTCGGGACAATCTGACTCCAATCGTCCGTATGCTTTACTCCGTGCACCGTGACAATTTGAACCTTACTAGTATCATTCATTTTACTTAAATAACTATTGCTGACCGCAGTAGGAACGATAGAATCAGCAGAGCTTACAATATGAATTTGTTTGATACTTTGAGTTTGAACCGCATAGTCTGCTGGATTCAGCGAGTCGCGTAATGGTGATACATGATGATAGCTAGTCCAAAAAGCGTGATCCAAATTTCCAGCAATGGTGACCACAAGATCAACATCATTCCGCCGTACTGCCAGAAGTAATGCAACTGCCCCCCCTCCGGAATAGCCTACCAATTCAAGACGTTGCGCCCCGGCTATTGCTTTTGCCTGATTTAAAACCTGATTTAAATCATGCAGCACAGGTTCAGAAAAACGTGCCGATGTCCAAAACTGTGTAACACAGTTTCTGCGATGTTGATCTTTAACAAACTGACACGGTCGGGCAACATACAAAACTGCCGGATTGATATCAGCCGCGGCCAAATAAAAAGAGATAGGATTATGTGGAGTAGGATCGCTGGAAGGTCGACTTCGTGAAAGCCAAGCTTTACCGTCCCCCTCAAAATAAACACGGAGGATTGAGGACTTACCTCGTAAGTATCCTGTTATATCGAATGTATTCGCCACGAAAATTTGCTCAGAAAAGCCGTGCTTCTCAGCAAATGAATGAGGAGAAAAAGAAGTACAACCCGAAAATGAAAACAAAAAAATGATCGATAAAGCCAGAAAATTAATATTAATATTTTTTAATAAAGTCATCCTCCCCCCTAACCACGGAGATCGGTTTGAGTTAATCTACGAAGTGATCACATCATTGTTAACGAAGTTTAATTTTTACTGTTCAGTTGAACTTTCAGTTTTTAATTTATGCAACTCTGCTTCATAAGCTGCCATTTTTTGAGCAAGAATCCTAATTTTAATTTCTTGTTGAGTCCGTTCAATATCCATTGTTAATACTTTGATAAACAAAAAACAAAGAGCCAGAATAATAGGCAGTACAGGAGGATAATGAATCCCTAATAATTGTCCTATCCAGTCTACCAACGAAGGAAAAAAACCAATGGAAAGCATACTAAAAACGGCAAACAACCACCAAACTGTATGAAATATTCCTAACCGCTGTCGTCTGACAAGCAAAAGGATCATTAATACACTGAAAAAAGAAATAGCGGGCGCGGTAAGATCAAATAGAGTCATAATCAGTCCATTTACCCGAAGAATAACCTGACTTGGAAATCCAATCAGCGAATACCCATACGCAAGTTTTTATTAAATAAATTGAGACAGATATCCAAGAATTAAAAATACGGGAGCAACCATTTTCCCTGGAACACATAGAGATAGGGACTTCAATACATTTAATACGCTTTCTTCTAAGCAAAAGCAGTGGACCTAAATCTTGATAATCAAACATAGCCGCTTCTTTAGACAAAAGTATTTCGACAGCTTTTTTGTCATACAATTTAAATCCAGAAGTCATGTCATGTATGTTTAGCCGTGTAAGAAAAAAGAAAGCACTCCAAGTTATCCGTCGTGCTATGCTACCACGTTGTACGCAGCTCCCAATCACGACATTTGCATTACTCGAAGAGCAACTATCCATCAACAACGGAATATGATCAGGTTCATGCTGTCCATCCGCATCCATCGTTATAAAGAAGTCATATCTACCTTTCTTTATGGCATATAACATTCCAGCTTGTGCAGCATTCCAAGCACCAGATCTAAAGGGTAATATCAGAACTTCAGCTCCGGCACTGCGGGCTTCATCAGCCGTTTCATCTTCGCTGTTATCATCTACCACATAGACGTCACATCCATAACTTCGTGCTTCTTTGACTATTTTCGCAACGGTCAAAACCTCATTAAGAGCGGGTATTATTATAGCAACATTTTTATATTTTTGCATTACACCCTCTTTATAAATAAGTCGTAGAGACACGTTATGATTACGCAAAAAAAAAGAAGTGGCTCATAAAGAGCCACTTCTTTTATATTAGGCTATAAAAGTAGTTTTAGAATTCAAAACGGACAGTCGCTTGCCCCCGGTAGGATTCGTACTTAGCACGCCCTGCACTTGCACCACCTTCGACTCCGAGAGTGCACACATCACTTGCATACACGTTTAAACCGAGCACACCTTCGAACTCATCATAATCCGAGTCAACAGGCCTAGTTGAAACTCCAAGGTCATAATAGTAACGTAACGCAGTGTATGGTTCAATCCAGCTGTCAAAGAGATAAGCGGCCTTAGCTTCAACGTTCATCTGACTTAAATAACTATCTGGGTTAGCAATGTCAGTACCACCGCGAGAATAGGATCCCAAGTCACCACTTACGTACATATAGCCGAGGCGACCACTAAGGGTCCATTCATCAAGCATGAAATATTGAGAGAGACCTAAGTTAGTCAAATAACGACTGGAATCATATTTTCCGGTATTTGTTCCATCGCTGTCTTTATAGCGGGAGCTGGTATAAGCGAAAGCTGTATCCAATATGGTGTTTTCAGTAAAATTATAAGCAAGGTAAGGCATCACAGTCCACTCAGACTCAGTTTTAAGAGTTCCAGTGTCAGTCCCGCCAGACCAATCTTTTTTGTCAAGATCGAGAGCACCATAACCACCAGCTAATCCAACTAGGAATTCCGGAGTTGCACGCCAATCAGCCCCTGCAAGGAAATTATAAGCTTCCGCGTCATATTTGGCTCCGACAGCAGTGCTGGAAAATTGTGTATAAGATCCCAAAGCCCAAACACCAAAGTCATTGGCTGCCTCTCCTGAGGCTAGTCCCAAATCTTCAGCATTCAAGGCAATATCGATATTACCAGTGCCATCTATATGATTGTGAGAAACTTTTTTCAATCCAGCAGGTTTAGGTGCTGCAATTGTAGCAACTCGTCCCTGTACCATAGTACTCAGCGCCTGACTGCTTGAACGTACAACATCACTAGTAGCCTGCTGCTGTCCATTAGTCTCAGCAAAGGCGGAGACGGCAGTGAGTGTTGCCAATAATACAATCAAGGAAAATAAGTACTTCATACTAGCTACAACCTATTTATTATAAAATTTATGCTATCTTCAAATTAACTATCTCTCATAACCATGAGAAACCCCTAAATGTCAATACTTATAAATAATTAAACATTATTTTTTAAATATTACCTCGTTTATTATCTTAAAATTTAGCAATTGAATACTTTTATTCACCACTTATAGCTCGTGATGCGGTCTTGTATAAATCATACTTAAACCTTGGCTTGATTTAATCCTTTGCATATCGTAAAAACTTCAAACAATGCGCATTCTTCACATAAGTAAGTATCCCTACCCTGAAGGTTCAAACTCTTATGGAGCTCGGGATCCTCGGCTGATAATATCATTTACAATTGTAGATGTTTTAGGCCTTCGAGTTGCGTTGTCATTATTTGAATCTGCCTGATTATGGGATGAACAGCCTACGAACAAACCCATTATAAAAATAAGAACAAATAGATATCTCATAGTAACTCCATTTTTTTAGTAATGCTGATTTATCTTAAATTAACGAATCAATACACTACACTTTTCTAAACCCACAAAAAATTAATAACGCACATTTTACATTGTCACTATAGTAAATATAATCTTATTTATCATTCTGGGAGCTATCTCGAAAATTAGTAGTTTAAAATCTTTATTTATTACTCAAGACTCGTTATGCCACCACTTATGATTCCATACTTAAAACTTGGCTTGATTTAACATCCTGCCTGCCATAAAATTTAAAAATGCGTATTCTTCACATAAGTAAGTATTCCTACCCTGAAAGAGGCGGCATAGAAACATTTGTTAGAGATCTAACGACTGAACAGGTTCACCGGGGGCACAGCGTGAATGTGCTATGCCACCACGCAACCCCCTTAAAAAGAGCGGATACCCGTCAAATCGACGGTGTCAAAATCACTAGAGCCAGTACTATTTGTAACACTGCGTTTGCTCCTATTTCTCCTTTTTTTTCAATATATCTAAAGAAAATAATTTCACTCCAGCGTCCGCAGATTATCCATATTCATCTGCCAAATCCGGCAGTTCTGTTTAACCATTTTTTCCCTTCCGAAATTCCTTATATTGTCCACTGGCACGCCGATGTAAAAGGGTCACCCAGCGCTTTGATTAACAATCTCTACCCTGCATACCGAATGTTTGAGAGTAGATGTCTTTCAAAAGCAAACCGGATAATTGCCACATCCCCTCCATACCTGAAATCAAGCCGGACGCTGAACTCTTGGCAGGACAAATGCGAAATTATACCTCTTGGACTCGATCAAAGTAAATATACTCATGGACAATACCATAAAACAAAGAACCCGCGAATTCTCAGTGTCGGTAGATTCTCTTTTTATAAAGGATTCGAAAACCTCGTACGTGCGGCCGCTCTTGTTCCTGAAGCTGATTTCATCATCGCAGGAGACGGTCCAGAGTACGCCAGAATTAGTAATAGAATAAAAAAACTCGGGTTAACTGAGCGCGTTCATCTCCCCGGTAATATCTCCGACAGCAAATTATGCGAGTTACTGCAGCAAGCAACGGCCTTTTGTTTGCCATCCGTGGACAGAGGCGAGGCCTTTGGCATAGTGTTGCTGGAGGCCATGCAGTATGGGGTGCCATTGATAAGTACGGATATTCCCGGCTCTGGAACAAGCTGGGTCAATCAAAATGATGTTACAGGGTTGGTTGTCCCTCCAGCATCTCCGGAAGCGTTAGCCGGTGCTATAAAAAATATTTTAAAAAACCCCGAAGATGCCGTGCGGTATGGACAGGCAGGAAAAAGAAGACTCCAAGAAAAGTTCACTATATCGAGAATTGCTCAATCTATTGATCAGATTTATAAGCAGACAGCAGGATGATTATATGAAATACATTTCTCCCACTAATTTTATTACACACTTGTGAAATTCACTTCTTCAATATAGCTATTATTTTATTAAGCTTTTATTCAGTTCGATCACTATATAAGGAAACGCAATGATAAATAAAGGAGTAGTCCTTCTGTTTAATCCTTCCGGATGGCAAAAAGAAAGCATCAATTTAGGGTTGGCATACCTAGCCTCTTCCTTGATAGATTCTGGATTCGATACCCATATCCTTGATCCTAATCGCTATCCCTACACAGACAAAGAACTCATTACACGTGCGCAACAGCTTGACCCTCTGATGATAGGGATCTCCATTAAAACTGCAACAGCGCTTGAAGGTTCAAGGCTTGCAGATCTCCTTACGGCCGCTTGCCCGAATGCTCAGATTGTATGCGGAGGGCCGCACATGACTCTTTGCCCGGAAGACTATATGAGGGATGCTCACAGCCTTACATACGGGATAATGGGGGAAGGTGAGCTTGCTATGGTCGAACTGGCTGAAGCTTTAGGCAACGGAGAGGATCCGACCAGCATAGACAGCCTAGTATGGCGAAGAGGTACAGAAGTAGTCATTAACAAATGGTCTCCTCCGAAAGATTTAGATGCTCTGCCGTTCCCTAATTTAGATGTAATCGAAGGTTTTTCTTGGGAAGGGTTTCGGTATCCAGTCGTCACCAGTCGCGGATGTCCTTTCGAATGCATTTATTGTTGCGTAAACAAACTGACCGGCTCCAATAAATGGAGATTTAGAAGCCCTGAAAGTGTTGTTCATGAGCTTGAAACTATCGCCAAAACAAAAGGCACCACACATTTTGAAGTATGGGATGACAACCTAACTCTTGATCTCAAAAGAGCCAAAGCGATTTGCAGGCTGTTAATTGAAAAGAAGCTCAACCTTTCTTGGTATTGTCATAACGGAATAAGAGCCGATAGAATAGATTTGGAGCTAGCTAAACTGATGAAGCAGGCCGGATGTACAAGTGTAGCCTTCGGTATCGAAAGCGGGAATCCAAAGACATTCGATTCTATAAAAAAAGGCGAACCGCTTTCTGCAGTAGTTGAAGCAGTCCGTTTGGTAAAATCTGTCGGAATTGATGCTGTTGGCTATTTTATCATCGGGCTTCCAGGCGACACACTCGAGCGTTTCATAGAAACAGTGCGTTTCCAGCGCGCCCTAAAACTTCACCATTACGTCTTCGGCATGTTAATCCCTTATCCTCATACGGAAATGTGGGACATAGTACAAAACGAAGGGACTATGTTTTGCGAAATTACCGAAACACAACACTTTAGCGATGACATCGTACCTATTTCTTTTGAATTGCCATCTTTCCCCAAGAAAGAGATGGTTCGAGCTTTTTATATTGCTAAATATTTTGACATATTTGAAGCCTCTAATGTTGTGCGTCAACGAAAGGGGTCAAAAATAATTTATCTACTCACTCCAAACAGTATGGCGTCTCTGGCCGGAATGATTATTGCGGCCGGTTCAAATGTTCAACATATAGTTATCGGAGCTGAAGAGACGGAAGTGCGATCCACATTGGCCTTCTCACAGGTACCACCAGAAACAAATATTGTTTTCGAGCCCAATTTCAAAGCAGAAATGGTAGATGGCAACTCTGTTGTTGTCTGCCGCAACTTGGATATTCCACGAATTCTTATTTTTGGAAATTGCGGACTTGTGCTTATCGACCCAACCCGTCCCCTGCATCAAATGATACAAGTGCGAAGGGCTGTTCGTGATATCCCTCTTATTCCCAAGTCCGTCCTATCAAGCATCGGAGTTTTGTCTAACCTGCGCTATTTAGTTGAGACATACGGAATTCAAAAGTTTTGGAGGGCCTTGCAAAATCAAGTCAGACTCCCTCTGCTGCCTAACCAGCTTCCCCGGTTAGAAAAAATTAAAGACCTACCAAGTTGGTTCAAAGGAATATCGCTGAATTATCTTCTTAAAAAATTCAGATCACTGAGCGAGACTAACAAAGGCCGCATAAACCGCAGCATTTCCTATATGACCCTTGTATGGGAATCGAGACAGTTCATACGCACAAAAATGCGACTGATGACCAAAATTGAATCTAAAAAAGAGTACCCGTACGATGATTATTCTTCATATTTGTGATTGGTATAGCCCGATTGGCGGAGCTGAGAAGCTTCTCTTCGACACGCTGAACGCGTTGGAACAAAATGGGCACACCAACATCGTTGTTTATAACGACAATCCAAACCAACATCCTGCAGGGCAAAGAGTTGAATACGCTGTCACGGGATTAGAATTTTTTGTTTATTTCTCTCCAGGGGTAGGTGTACTTACCAGGCAGGCAATTCCAAAGCTTAAAAAAATTATTGACGAGCATAAGCCTGATGTCTGCCATATTCACAACTTTCAAAATCCGATAATTACGGAATTTTTGCTTGGGAAAATACCATGTGTACGTTCTATACATGACCCTCGTCTTTACTGTTTCACAAACTGGCGACTTCTCCCTGATAAAAGTATTTGCCCTTATGCCCTCGGGCCAGAATGTGTTAAGCAAGGGTGTATTTCTTCTGGGCTCGTACCAAAGACAGATTTTGATAGAAACGCACAGTGGGTGCTGAAGCATCACGAACTGCACAAATCCATGCCGGTACTGATTGGCGAAAGCCGTGCACAGATTGATTGTATGATGCAAAACGGATTTCAAAAAAAACAGATAGCATGGCTTCCGAACTTCACCCCCATTCAACCGGCAAGCCAAGTGCGAAAGTATATACGCCAACATTCCGATGCGTCGGAACGAATGGTCTTATTTGTAGGCCGGGCTTCCTATGAAAAAGGAATCCATATACTTATCGAAGCGTGTAAGCACATCACTTGCAAATGCAAGATCGTCATAATTACCGCCGGCCCATTGCTTGATGAAATAATTGATCAGGCAAAGCCTTTTTCGGACAAAATTGAGATCATTCCGGGACTTCCATATGAGCAGACCCGTGAATATTATGCACGGGCTTCAGTTGTAGTTGTACCCTCCGTATGGCTTGAAAATTTTTGTTTAGTCGGCTTGGAAACCTACGCCAACATGAAACCTGTGATCGGTTCACGAATAGGCGGAATAATTGACTGGCTCAAGGACGGCGAAACCGGTTGGACGTTTAACCCCGGCGACCCAAAAGATTTGGCTGCAAAAATTGATCTGGCTTTTGAAGACCCCAAGAACTTACACAAAATAGGTGAAGCCGCGTACGAAAGAGTCATGACTCATTACAATCAGGAACTCTATACAGCCAGACTTGTTAATATTTACAAGCGCGGAATAAAGCGGTTTAATGGAAACAGGATAATATAAATGAAAGCCGCATATATCAAGACACACAAAAAGGTACAGATCCGCGACATAGAAACTCCTGTTCCAGAAAGCAGAGAAGTTTTATTGCAAATAGATGGCTGCGGAGTCTGCGGAAGCGACTATATTGAAGCAACGTCATGGGCAAAAAAATGGAAGCGATTCGGTCATGAAATTGCGGCTACAGTTTTAAATGTAGGCGAAGAAGTTAAAGATTTTACTCAAGGAGATCAAGTCGCTTTAGCCCTTTCAGCTCCATGTGGTGAATGTCCTATCTGCCTAAGCGGGAATAAGAGAGGATGCTGCAACATTGTTGTAGCCGAACAAGGCGGATTCGCTAAAAATCTTCTGGTTAAGGATGTACGACTGCTTAGCAAAGTACCACATCCCATATCTCCATCTTTATTGATTTTAGTAGAGCCTCTCACCGTATTGCTGGATGCCTTCCATACAGCGAACCTCAAACAAGGTGATACTCTTGCAGTGGTGGGAGGAGGGTTCCTTTCTTGTTTGGCCCACCTTGTTGCCAATGTTATGGGATCAAAACCTACCATTTCGTTAAGCAGATCCCTGCACCCAGGACTCGAAGCCTGCTTACAGGCTGTAGGAGGAGAACACTTTAAATGGAAAACGCTCGGCGGTGTTACCATTTCCCCACCCAAAGCATTTCCAGCAAAGCTCGCAGAATCTCCCGGACGTGTAACGGTCTTACACACGGCCCCAGCTCGCTATTTACAAAACTATATGGACTTTCTCCCGTTTGACTCCACGATTGTCAATATTGGTCTATCGGGTAAATCCAAAGACAATACATTGAAAATCGACTTCTCCAAACTCATCTTTAAACGACTCCAGCTCTTGAGCGGATTCCCCGTCCCGTGTCTATATCTAGACGAGGCCGTAGAGCTGCTTTGCAACAATAAAGACCTCTTTTCTATTCTTTCCCCTGAGATTATGCATCTCGATCAATTACCTAAAGTCATAACGGCTACGCACAAAGCAAAAAAGAAAATCATGATTGTCCCAACTTCAGTTGGGCATGAAAAACAATAATACGATAATGTCTAATAAACCTATTTTCATTACAGGAAGATTTCGGAGCGGCTCAACTCTACTATGGAACATGTTTAGAAATATGCCTGGTTGTGTTGCCTTTTATGAGCCATGCAATGACCTGTTGCCTACTCACATCAACCATGGAAAAGGGGCTTCACCCAGTCACCTCAATGTCACCAGTTACTGGGATGAATATCTGCCAATTTTAAAAAGAGTAGAATCTCAGCACAGTTCAGAATTTGGACTATCGAGGCTTTTCTTAGAGCCTGAGGATAATTATCCTCAGTTAAGTGGATACATTGATGGACTTATCAAATCTGCTAAAAACCGCGTTCCAGTATTGCAGTTCAATCGAATAGATTTCAGACTTGAATGGCTGCGACACCAGTTCCCTAATGCGAAAATAATTCACCTTGCACGCAACCCCCGTGACAACTGGTACTCAATGGTCCGCGATCTACCCAAAGCAGCTTGGAAGGACCCATTCACAAATACAAACTATGACCTTCTTATCTGGTCAATTTCTCTTTATCACAAGTTACCACTGCTCTTTAGTCCAATAGTAAAAACTAGCTATCATAGGCACTACCTCATCTGGAAGCTGAGTGACCTCATGGGGAATAGGCAAGCAGATCTATCGCTGGATTTTGACAAAGATCTTTTGAAAAATTCAAATGGTACTATACAAAAATTAGCTGAATTTGCAGAAATATCAAACTCTGACATTGATCAAATTGCGGGCTTAATCGTTCCTCCTGAGCAAGGACGCTGGAAAGAGTTAGCCTCATCTAGGTGGTTTAAAAACGCTGAAAAGCAATGTAACTCACTATTAGATGACCTTGGATTGTTGGATAATTTTGGAAAGATACCTCTGAAAAACATTCGAGAAAAGTATAGCATTACTTGGGAATCAGTACATAATGAATCCTCAGAAGTGATGGCATACGCTGCTACGCGACTTTCAGGAACATTCCGAAAGAAGTATTTGGATCTGAGTTTCTTCCATGGTCAGCACTGCATAGAATCCCAAAAAAACACACGGAACTTGCAAGAAAAATTCATACAGGAAAATGAAAAACACAAAACTCTAAAGCAACGTTTTGCCTCTAAAGTGCAAAAAAATAACTCTGCAGAACTTAAAAATATAAAAAGTATCTTAACCGAAAAGAATCACGAACTTAATCAATTGAAAGAAAGGGCAATTAGCCTGCAAAAACTCACTGTGGATTTAGATCTAGAAAAAATACAATTACGCATGAATCTTGAGACGGTAGAGCTTAAGAACAGATCTGCGTTAGTGAAAATAGAAGAATTGAAACAGTCCGTGACTACACGGGAAAGTGAACTCGAGAAAATAAAAAGTATCTTAACCGAAAAGAGTCACGAACTTAATCAATTGAAAGAAAGGACAATTAGCCTGCAAAAGCTCACTGAGGATTTAGAGTTTGAAAAAATGCAATCTCAAAAAGAAATAACAAGTTTGGAAGAATTATTAAATGATGAAAAAGCCGATCGCAACCTCACTCAAAAAGTACTCGAGCAAACCCAAAAAATGTTAGTCAAATATGAAAGCAAGCTCGGCAGGACCTAGGCAAATATTGACGAAATAGAGGGCGTATGCAAATAATCATCCTTCTAATATATAAAGCTAACAATATGACAAGACCGTTTTTTAGATACAACTAATTACACACATGAAGAGAGATTCCAATGCGCGAAGATAATTTTTCAAAAGATCAAATGGCTCAAACTTCTCGTATTATAGATCTAATTTTTCCAATGTATCCTTATGGTCTTACAGTCAAAGGACCGAGTCTTCTTCAATACACTGAAACCAGCGCTTACCGTTGGTTTTGCGATCCAGAAACAACTTTGAATTTCTCTTTGCCCGAAGAGACCCCTTTAGTCTTGAAATTAGGATTTACCAGCTTGCTGTCCAATCAAGGTATGTCTGTAAATATTAACGGTAAGCAAATTGCTTCTTTCGAAGATCTGAATCCCGGAGAACCTTATCAGGAAGAGATTTTATTTCTAGGTAAAAAGGAAAATTCACTTTGTATAGAGTACAAAACAACTAACTTACAGACAGGGGCATTCGCAGGAGATCCGCGCGATCTTTCCATGATTTTTAGTGAATTTGCCATACTTCGACAAAAAACAGAGCAGACACAGCTACCTCAAAATAGATTCAGTCTTTCTTCAATACCCCACATTGGAGACCCAGCGGCCAATGCCAAACTAAATCAAGAAGAATATGAGGCAGGAAAGACCGTCCTTACGAGCTTACCATCTGTTGTAACAATGGCTTTGACTACATATTGCAACAACAAAATACCCTGTGTGATTTGTGATCGAAATGTACGCCCTGAAGCAGCTGACACTCAAATCAATGATGATATGCTGGAAAAAGCAAAACCATTGCTCTCGACTGCATCATATGTATTACTTCATTGCGGCGGGGAATCTATGTTATCCAGACATTTTGATGAAGTTATTTCAATGATTTCTCCGCCAACTCGTGTAAGCTTTGCAACAAACGCAATGCTGATGACAAAAAATCGCGCCGACAACATGCTAAAAAAAGATATTATGGCAGGTATAGTTGTCTCGTTAGATGCGGCCACGGATAAAACATATAGAATAATGCGGCCTGGATCAAAATTTGATACGGTTGTCAGTAATGTTACATATTACATAGCTCAAGCAAAAAAACTTGGACGCACACACTCCAATGTAACCTTAAATATGACTCTGTGCGAAGCTAATATTCACGAAGTACCACAGCTGGTAGATCTTGCGGAGTCCATTGGAGCTTTAGGAATTGAATATAATCATCTCAATTCAGGTCCGAACCATATTGTAAAAACTTCCGAAGGGTGGGATTGGGACTATATTTCTCAGTCAGATTTCAAGGATAAAGAATTTCATGATGATATGTTGCTTGAGGCATATTATAAAGCCAAAGATAAAAACATTAATATCTCATTGGTGGGCATGCCTTTTTTGGGAAAGAATGCGGCTAAATATCAAGAAATAGTATGTGATTTGACTTGCCAAATAGCTTTTCAGGAAGGAGAAGGGCAGTCACACTGGAACTCACCTTGTCATAAGAAGATTTCTCCCAAAGTATCCTCCTGCTTCAAGCCGTGGCAAGAAGCTGTCATTCAACCTGATGGACTAATGCGGGCCTGCTACTTCCATGACATTTCACAATGGGCAACGGGCAGCCTGCAGTTTTCAGATTTTCTAAGAGTTTGGAATTCCGATCAAATGGTTAAGACCAGAGAACAATTCCTTAAACATAGTTTTGCGAGAAGCTGTGCAGAGTCACAACCCTGTATGCATAGAGGAAGAATTTAGGACAGCATGGAGACTTCTCAAAAAATAAGAATGTCACCTTTTCTTTTTATTAAAGAACATCACAATCTTATCAGATCCCTCGTTAAGCGAGAGCTAGCCGGAAAATTTGCGGGGACTTACGGCGGGCTAATCTGGGCGATCCTCCAGCCTCTTTTGCAAGCTCTTGTTTATACATTTGTATTCTCTGTTATAATGAGAGCTACAACTCAAGGGGAGTACCAGCACATTCCCTTCCCTGTGTGGCTTATAACGGGATTGCTTCCATGGACTATGTTTGCGGAGTCATTAAGTTCTTCTGTAAATGTAATCACACGGAACACAAATATGGTTAAAAAGACCCTCTTTGATAAACGGGCTCTTCCGTTCTCATGTGTTTTGTCAGGCCTAGCAGGTCATGGTATTTCTATAATTATTTTATTAGTCTTAATGCTTTTTTTCCGCATTCCCCCGCACTGGACCCTTTTACTTTTACCATTTGTAACCATACTGTTGACTCTCTTTACACTCTCATGGGCTTACATTTTAGCGGCTCTCAATGTGTTCATCCGTGATACTGACCATGCACTAAGCGTCGTGTTGCAACTGCTTTTTTTTGCAACGCCCATTGTCTACCCTGCAGAACTGGTCCCAGAAAGTCTTCAATTTTTAGTTTTGATCAACCCAATGCATCATCTTATCGCATTTTACAGGCAAGTAATCCTTTTGGGAGTTACACCTGACCTATTCACTGTTATTGTTATTACATTGGGTATTGGAATATTTTTTATGTTTGCCGACTCTCTTTTCAGGTCACTATCACCAGAGTTTTGTGATGTTCTGTAGTCTGGGTAGGAATTAAGCAATGCAAAAAAATGAATTTACCATTTCACTACGTGAAATTTCCAAAATGTATCGTCTTTATGACAAGCAACTAGACCGACTTAAAGATGCTTTGCCTTTATTCTCCAACCATCATCACCGTGAGTTTTGGGCACTCCATAATATCTCACTTGATGTTAGAAAAGGCGAAACTTTGGGAGTTATAGGCGTTAACGGTAGTGGCAAATCAACTCTGCTGCAAATTGTCTGCGGACTTTTGCAACCGACACAAGGACAAGTACATATCCATGGGCGAATATCTGCCCTTCTAGAACTAGGGTCAGGTTTCAATCCAATGGAATCCGGCCACGACAACGTATATCTTCAGGGAGCAATACTTGGTCTATCCCGACAAGAAATAGATGAGCGTTACGAGCAAATTCTCAAATTTGCAGATATAGGAGACTTCATCAACCAGCCAGTGAAAAACTATTCCTCTGGCATGATGGTCCGCTTAGCCTTTTCCGTAGCAGTGCAAGTGGACCCAGAAATTCTTATTATTGATGAAGCATTATCTGTGGGTGACGTTTTTTTTCAGTCAAAATGTTTCCGAAAATTTGAAGAATTACGTGCACGCGGGGTTACGATTCTGGTCGTTAGCCATCAACTTGATTCTATCCAATCACTTTGCGATCGGGCTATCTTTCTTGATCAAGGACGAGTGCTTTGCGAAGGAGCACCCAGAGAAGTGATTGAAGCTTATCAAAAACATGCCGGCACAATTAGTACCCGTAGAGAAGAACCAGCCAAACTAGAACAAACACCACATAAATCGCCATCAACGACTTCTATCGACCCACTTGAGAGTCCTATCGATGAGCCTTTACCTCAGCGCTATGGCAACGGTAAAGCCCACATCGCAAACTATAGTGTGAACGGAATGCAAAATTGTTCCGAAGTAACAGTTAATTCTTCAAAGCCGCTAAACGTAAGCATCTCCTGCAATATAAGCGAAGCAATTGAAACCCCCGTTATTGGAATCAGGATTAATACTTTAAATGGGTTTCAAGTCTTTGGAAACAACACGACTTTTGCAAATATCCCTATGGAAGAATGCACTCCTGGAAAAACTTTATCCCTAACATTCGAGCAAGTTCTACACTTAAATAGAGGTAGCTATATGCTAACCATAGTTATAGCTGAATGGACAGAAAATGGCACTGTGGAATATGTTGATAGATTTGTTGATGCAGTGCATCTTTACCTCGCAGATGGACCATATCCGTATGCAGGTCTATGCAACTTGCAAGGTAAAATAACTATTAACTCTTCTACGAACCTCGAAATAAACTCTGCTAAAAGATCCCACTAGCGCAGACTAAATATTTTATACCAATAAGTGGAAAATTAAAAAATATGATTACAAAATTTATAAAATCATTGGTATCTAAAAAACTGCCCCGCAATAAAGTGGAAAACACGACATTGCCCAGAGATATTATTCATAGCACTGGAAACGGCTGGTCCGAGACTCTTGAACCCTCTGATACGCCTTGGCACTATCATACATTAAGAGGTCAACACGGAGAACTTATTTGGCAGGGCCAATACGATCTATATCCATTATGGAAAAACTTCGGAATACCAGACGACCTAAGCGGGCAAACAGTCTTAGATATAGGAACAGGATCAGGCTTTTTTGCTTTTGAATGTGAAAAAAGAGGGGCTTCTCGAGTGGTAGCAACGGAACTTGCCGGGCTTTCTCACTGGGATTCACGTAGAAATAAAACCTATAGTGGAACAAGTATTCCGGAAGCAAATCGCAGTGATTATAATTCGGCAAGGGCTCTACTAAATAGTTCTGTGGAGCTTATGCCACTTAATATTTCTGACACCCTACCGGAACAAATAGGTCAGTTTGACATAGTCATTTTTGGATCACTTATGACGCATATAATGGATCCAGTTAGAGCTCTTACAAATCTAAGGTCTTTGACTAAAAAAAAAGCGGTAATAATTTCATCATATTTACCAGGCGAAACAAAGCCATGTTTACAATTAATTCAGACCCCTCGGCCGTTTGACTGGTGGGTACCAGCTAAATGTCTCATACCAGAGATGCTTAAAGCTGTTGGTTTTTCTTCCGTAGTTGAGACTGGTGATTTTATTCTTAAGCATCAAAACGGCGACAACCATTCACAAGCTTGTTGGCATGCGACTCCTTAAAACCAATGTGGGCTCTGAACACAACACTATTTCTTTGACAGTTGCTGCTCAAACATAGCAAGAGTTGCTGCAGCAGTGCGCTCCCATGAGAAATCTTTTACACGCTCAAGACCCTTAATTTTAAGATTTTCACGCAGCAAAGGGTCTTTGTCTAACCTGTTTAGTATGAGAGCAAGGTTCTCTGCATCAGAGGGATCCTCAAGATACAAAGCAGCGTCCCCAGCCACTTCGGGTAGGCTCGCAAGCCTCGTAGTAACAACGGGACACCCACAAGCCATTGCTTCCAAAAGAGGCAAGCCGAATCCCTCGTAAAAACTAGGATAAACAAAAGCTATTGCCCCTGCATATAGCGCAGGCAAATCCTCGTCAGAAACATATCCTAATCGAATCTCTCCAGCTTCCAACGTTCTGTCTTTTTCCCAACCGTTCCATCCTACATGCACCAAAGAACCGTTCACTTTCTGAGAACGCAATGCGGCAAGAACAACATCAACATTTTTACGAGGATCACCACTCCCGACGCAAAGAAAATATTTCTCAGGAAGACTATATTTTTCACGAACATCCATCACAACACGAGCTTCTGGTTCAAAAAAAAGTTCACAATCAATTCCTAGAGGAGTAGTTTGAGTCTCTTTTTCTGAAATGTTGAGTAGAAGATTCATCTCGCTCTTGGTAAAATCGGATACTGACAAAAATCCATCTACCCATGGAAGTCTCTTAACAAAATACTTAAGAAAAAACTGAACACGCTCCGCTGGATGCCATTGAGGATGACGGATTAGACTAAGGTCATGAACTGTTAGAACCGTCTTAACTTCTTTTGGAGCCTTAAAAGGGAAAAAAGAAGTCTCATGGTATATATCAAAACCTGAACAAAGCTTCTGAAACTTACGTTCCCTCCACCACTGAATAGCAATCCGCACTATCAGAGCAACAGGCGAAGGAAGCATCCAAAAAAGTTTTGTTAAAAGTGACCATCGCTCAACATTGAGTGAAGCCTCGGGGAGACGGTCCAGTAATCTCTTGCCATCATAATAGGCCACATGCACCCCAGGAGTACGGGAAAGAATTTTGTACAAATTCTCAACATATCGGCCTATTCCTGTGCGTAAATTGATAAGCGGTAATGCATTGACAAGAATTTTCATATTGAAAGTACCCGTGTGGATGGTTTAAAAAAAGTTCCTCACTAAAAAAGTAGCGTACCTGCCACCCACTATGCAAATCTGGTATAAATGTAAAATAGCATAGAAGGTACTCATTCGTAATTCTGTACAACTTATATTACAAACAAAAGTGTTGGAACTCACATTGCATCGATCCCATAAAATGGGTTTACATCAGAGTGTGTTTTTATTCTTTGCGAAATTATGAATCATGTTGAGAACACAGGATGCGGTCATGAGTTTGCTAGATACTTATTAAAACTTTATGTGTATTAGTTTCGACTTGATCTGACATGCCACCTGCAAAAAGAAAAATAATACAGTCATTTATCGAAAATACTCCTAAATTAGGATTAATAAAAAACGATTCATCACAATAAGTGTGGGAGAGTAATAAAGTTATTTACGGCGCAATACGAATCATTAAAGATTTGTCTAACATCAAGCTCCATTGGAATCAGCGTTTCGAATTCATGAATTGTTTTGCTCACTTTATACTCCTACTGGTTAAGGATGACTGAAAAAACATAGCTATCATTTTTCAAATGAGTTGTTGTAATAATCGCTACACACAAATCCGGCATCGCCTGATTTTTCATAAAGTTCTACCCACTGCAAACGTTGTCGGACTTCTTTTTCCATAAGCAAATAAATACGGACAAATTGAAACGATGTCTATGAATCACACATGACCAGCTCACTTTCGAAAATCATCCAATTCTATCGGATTTCGCGTTCTAGCATTGAGTTGTTTTGTAAGGTTGGCAATCCGTTCTTGTAGCTTCTTGATCTTTGCAGTCTTACTTTCGGTTTCTTGTTGAAAATAATCGGCTTCAATTTTGTATAGAGCGTTTAGCTGAAGTAACTTAATGTTGTCTGCCTTCAAGACCTCAATTTCATTATTAAGTCGTTCAAACTTGTTGGTCTGCACATCCTTGGCTGTTTTAACTACCTTCGGCCTAGTGACATATTCATTATATGCGTCAACTTCACACTTAATTAGGGCATAGTATTCTTTTTTCGCCCATGAACGATCAACACCAGCAAGCTTACTCAGCTTATTATACGAGAGTTTATTACCCTTTGTTTCGGGGGCATTAATAAACTTAACGTGGGCTTCACTCAATTTGTTATAAACCCGTTGCTTGCTCTTGTCGGCATTTGCTTTCAGATGGTCGTAATTCATTTACCCCACTCCTTAGCAACATCTTCATAGTGTTTTAAATCCGCTTGCAGCTGAACTCTCTGAAGCTCGTTCTGAACTCTATGATTAAGTAGATATTTTATCTGGCTGATAGCGTCATCATAAATCCGCTTATGAGTGTGCATAGGAACAACAAGATGTTGGCAAGTAGGATCACATGATCCAAAAGCTGCACCGTTGCATTTTGTTTCGCGCGAGGGATCAGTTACACAGACACCTATTCCATTACTTTGAATAGTAAGAGTGGCAGCTAATCCTCTAATGAAATCTTTTTTCTTCCTTTCGGAACTCAGCCCATTGAACGTCTTTGCCCACTCATCAATTTTTATCCGTCCATGCCCTGCAACAGCTTGGGGGTTATTAAGAAGAAGTTCAATATTTGTAGTTTGAAGACCAGACTTCACTTCATTTACCAATCGCATTAGATCAGGGTCGCCATATTCAGCGGTCATATCGATGGTTTTGTGTTTTAGCTGGAGTCGCAAGAGGCCGATATCACATCCATAATCAGTCATAATACGAGCATACGTCTTCCTAAATTGATGAGATTTTATCGGCCACAACTCTCCACTTTCATCAATGATCCTGTGTTTTTTTACAAAATATTTAAGCCCGTTATTATAAGAAGACGCACATATTCTATCGTTCCCCATCATTTTTGAAAAAATCCGCAAATCTTTTGAGATCACGACAAGTCGCTCTGATTCTGGGCATAACAATTCGGCAATTTTCTCAACAACTCTATAGGCTTTTGCGACAATTTCAGGACAATACCACTTAACTGGTTTGGGAGTGTAGTTGGTCTTAAAAAGAAATCCTTCAATCGAATAAAGTGGTAATTTTGTATTGTTTTCAACCTTCGCCAAACCTCCTCTAGGAAGAGCAAGTAATTCTGATCGACGCATACCTGTAAAAAGCTGGATAAGAATCAAACAAGACAGATGCAATAGCCCTAGTTGGCGCTGTGGTTTATATTTAGGAACTGAGATTTTTTCAACTTCAATCCATCGTTTATAGTGACGGACAGCACTCTCTCTCCTTAAAGCTTTAATTTCGCCCTTTTGGTACTTATGGAGCTCATCTAGGAAGAATGACAAATAGTTCTCAGAGTGCGTTAAGATTTGGAAAGATTGATCTAAATAATAAATACACTGATCAAAAATCCCCTTTGCCACTTGAGCAGGAAGTTCAGCCGTTGCCTTTTTGTTTTTTCGTTTAGGAAGAAGTTGCGCACAATATTCCCAAACCCCACATCCACTAAAAGGGTCAAACTGTAAGGAATCAGTTATTCTTGCCCCATGAAAATACAGAAGCTCAATGCCAAACAGCCTGCTGGACAATCCATCACGATACAGCCCGTTTTCATTACAATATCGAACACGATTTTTAACATATTTATCGAAATCATACTTTGTAACATCTTCAAATCTATAAATAGATTCTGAGCACAAATAAGCCACAAAAACCCGGATATTCACGCACAATATACTTAATGTGGATGGTTTTTTATTTTTTGAAGAAGCAGGAAACAGCATTTCACAAAACACAGCTTCTTTCACAGCTCTTCTCATATGTATATTTTTTATTTTATGAAAATTTAATGTATTCCTGTCTTGCACTTTATCATCAAAAATCCAACGGTCATCATTAAAGAAAGAGTGATCAGTTACCTTTTGACCGCCTAAGTCTAGAAATAGGCAAGCTAAATCTTCTTCGGTATCTATCTGTTTAACTATGTGATTATGAATGTACATAATAAGGATCTTCCTTTGCCTTTTTCTTCATCTTTTCAACATCTGAAGCATTAAAACGCACAACTAATTCTTCTTCGATAAAGGAGAGTAGTGGTTCATAGAAACCAAAAATCTCAGGTGTAATTTCACCGGACTCAAGTTGAGTTCTTTTAAAATAAGAGTAAGAAAATAACTTATAGAGATCAGTAGGAAAAACTACGATATTGCTACAAATCAAACATCGCAACAAATCATAGTTACTGCAAAGCTCTCCTTTTTCCTGCCCATGACAAACTCCTGCATACGGATTTTTGCATTTTGCAAATGGAGTATCTAATGCTCCGGAAAGAAGATCTTTAGTTGTATTTTTATCGACCTGCAGATGCGTTTCTATTTCTTCTTCTACAGTATTGGAATCATCACTGACAAAACTACACACCATTTTTTCGACATTGGCCGAAAGCAATTCTTGAAGATGAATGTTATCAAGTGAATTTTCAACATATGTATATGTTGTTCTGCTACATGAATGGTTTAAGAATTGTTGGAGCTTAAGAAAATCTCCCTTAAACCGAACAAGCATTTGCTCAGCTGAGGTAGCGCGTAACCTTCTAAACGACAAAGCATTTGCTTTTAGCGTATCGCTCAATCCGCTATCTGCCACAAAAGTTGCATTTGATCGTTGGCACATTGTACGACCAAAAAAACTCGCATTTGAGATATGTCCATTATAAACCCAAAAGAAATCTAACTGCTTATCCCTAACAACTAGCAACTCTGAAACACGAAGATATTTTTTTAAAACATCAATCAAGTCTACGTTGTCTTCTGCAAAGGCTGATGAATAGATTTTTTTTGAACGAAACTTTGGGGCCTGAATCAAGCAAACATCTTTAAGAAAAGGGTGTTTAGTCAACCAGTTGCTTCTACGCATGTCAAAAAGAACTTGCTGGTTAAACCCTGTTGTCAAAGCAGCCAACAAAAGGATCTCGAAAATATCCTTTGAGGAAATTTTTACAAAGACCATTTTTTTTCCCAAAAATTTCTCTTCTAAAAATTCTTTTGGATGAAGCTTACGATAGTTGTCAACCGTACCAAAGCGTTTTCGAATTTGTTTATAAAACTTTTTGTTCGCAGAATTCCGAGATATACCTATAAAATCTAGATCCTTTTTTTTACCCAAATAATTAACATAGTAACAATCAAGGAAATCTTTATTTCGAAATGTTCCAACAACATAACTATTAGAATCAAACCACTTTTCTTTAAAACTCAATATAGAATTAGAAGAGAGTCTGTTTTTAAGCGCTTCAAAAACTTTTGAAAGTTGAGTCTCACTATATGCTTTTGCATGTTCTACACATGCTCTAGTCCCTGTGAAATAATTATTGGGGATCGGAAACGAAAAATAATTATCGTCATGCAATGCATTCAGTCGCTTCAACAACTGAAGTAAACTCGCAAGAAGCGCAGTACAGGTGTGCAAATTATGATAATTTCTATGAAGATAAACGGCATAGGTTTCAATTGTTTGTTGTGATATTTCATGTAACGGAATAGATGTATCATACTGACACTCTTCCAAGTACCTCATAAAAACTTTCAGATGAGAAAGAATACTCCTTCGTGAGATGTGAACCTTACGGCGAGCACAAAGAGAGATAAATGAGCGAGCAAATTCCTCTCTCCAAAGCGGATTGCCTATGAACCCCAAGTTATACTCATAAGAACACCCGTCTTTCTCGCATTTGAGGCGAACCACACCTAACTCGTTAATCTTAGTGAATGGCAATATTTTATTTTCAAAAACCACTACAACCCCACTTTTTCGGCCACATCATTAGCCCAATCACTGCTCTCATCGTGAAAAACCAATCTCTCCATTGTATGAACGTAATCAAACGTTGTATCTGCATGAGAATGACCCAAAAGATTTCTAAGGCGAATAACATTGGAATCTGTCACCCCATTAACCTTGAGCCAGTACGTTGCATAAGTATGTCGCAACATATGAGGGGTGCACTTGATCCCGCTAGCTTTCGAGACTTTTCGAAAAAAAGAATCCACAGAATTGGGGTGATAGATTTGCCCTGTTTTAGTGCTCAAAAACAAATCATTCTTATCCGCATATCCGTCCACACCACTTTCAAACTGCTCAACCAAGGGCCTGCGATAGTATGTAATAAACTTCTCTATAGAACTCAAAACCTGTGAGGGCCACATAACAGCACGGAACTTATTTCCTTTTCCAAGAATTTCACTGTATTGAAATTTTCTTGATGGATCAAATACAGGAATTTTGTCAATAGAAAGAGTGACTACTTCAGCCCGCCGCAAGCCAACACTAAGCATGATAGTAGCCATCAATGAATTCTGTCTACAAACAAAACTATCCTTAAAGACATATTCAAACGATCTTATAAATTTTACAGCCTCTTCCTTTTCTAAGAATTTCACCATCCCTTGTTGAACCCTGTCGGTCACTTTGAGATCGTTAAAATTAAAAGAGAATGCTCCGACGACACCAATATTTGCCACCCATTTGTAAAACTGATGGACAAACACAAGCCGATTATTCACAGAGCTAGATTTGAGCCCAGACTGGACAAGAGAATCTCTAAAATTAACTAAATGTCTAAACCTAACTTCATCCCACTCAAGCCCTGCACCTTCCATCCATGACAAAAAATGTCTATATGCCTGAGCTGCCGCAATCCAAGAATTTTGCGAAGGCCACGAGCCAGTCGCCTTATAAGCCATATATCGATTAAATTCCGTATAAGGCTCAAATCTAGGACTAAACAAGAAAGGAAGATCGTCAGGCAGATCACGAAATGCAGTGACACTAGAACCTTTAAAAACAACGCCCATTTTTTGATAAAAAGCCACTGAACACCTACATTCTTTCAATATAGTTATCGGACAATACAATATATATAGTTAATAACTTCAATGAAATCAACATATATAGGACATTGCTATAAACTAGATAATTGAGATATAATGATTGTGTTCAACATACTTTTCTCTAATTGTATAAGTTCAGTATGTGGCCACACACAGGACGGACCTGCAACCGAAAAATGTCCTATCTGTAGCGCGGCACCTAAAGCGTACAACAAAGTTGATTAGTTATAATTTGAATTAGAATTGAATAGAAGTTGACGTTAAGTTGAACTTTAGCCGCCTGTTATGCATATGCGTAGCAGGCGGTTTTCTTTTTTGGGGCGACTATTAATGATTACATTGTAATCGACTGGCTTTCATTGTAAATAAGCAGATTGAAATAATAAAAACACAATTTAGTGACTCAGAAAAATATCCAACTAGACGAGCAAGCAATGATAACCTCAATACGCCTTATTGACTGGAAAAGTTTTGCAGACGCAACACTCTACCTAGATCCACTTACGGTTCTAATTGGAACAAATGCAAGCGGCAAATCGAATATTTTAGATGCCCTTGAATTTATACGGCGAATTGCGTCAGGTGTCAGCGTTGATGCAGCATTAGTGGGATCAGAAGAGCTTCCTCCTTTACGGGGAGGGCGAGCTGGAGCAATTCGTCACGGAGCTAAACAATTCAGCATAAAATTACAAATTTCAATCAAAAAGCATGACTACGAATACTCTATTTCTGTTGCAACAGAAGAAAGCAAAGTGAAAATTACTGCCGAATCATTGTACGATGTGAATGGTAAAAAATACATCATGAATATTGAAAAAAAGAAAGATTTAAACACTTACGTAGCACTAGGTAAATCACTTCTTTTTGGTCAAGATATTACACTTGGTAAGCCTATATATGTTTTAGAATCTGTCTCTGATTTCCCAAAACATGCTAAAAACATTACTCAAATAACCGATGAACTGTGCAATCTATTTCCATTCAAGCCAATGCCGGAGCGAATGAGAAACCCAACAACACTATCAGATAATTTATCATACAATGGATTCAACATTGCAGGATTTCTAGCTAATCATGAAGACAAAAAAAAGATTGAATCGAAACTTCTTAAATTTGTAACGGAATTACCTGAAGGGGACATAACCGAGGTTTGGTCCGAAACAATAGGTCGGACCGAAGCTAAGGCGGAGCTATACTGTAAAGAATCATGGGGAAATACGAACGAAGATACTATCGTAGACGCAAACAGCATGTCTGACGGAACTCTACGTTTTATAGCGATCTTGATTGCGGTGCTAACAATGGAACCCGGCGGATTAATAGCTATTGAAGAGCTTGATAACGGACTACACCCATCTCGAGCAGAATTACTTCTTCGAAGCCTTAGAGAACTTGGGGCAAAGCGCGGAGTTGACGTACTTGCTGTTACGCACAACCCTGCATTACTAAATACACTGGGACCAAAAGGAATTCCGTTTGTTTCAGTCGTCCATAGAAATCAACAAGGCAATAGTGTGATAACATTGCTAGAAGATGTAGAGCGACTTCCAAAACTACTAGCAGGTGGTCCGCTTGGAGAACTTGTTACACAAGGTAAAATTCAAGAAGCCCTACAAGACGAGGACAAGTAAGATGCCCCGCAAAGTCCTTATCATTGATACATCTATCTTATGCGTTTTCTTAAAAGTTCCACATATGGACACATGTGGACCGGAGAATGATAAGTGGAATGCTGAGCGTGTTGAAGCAAAAATTTTAGAAGAAAAAAACAACAAAACTACATTCGTACTCCCCATGGCAACCTTAATAGAATGTGGCAACCACATCACGCAAGCCGCAGGTGGTTGCTACGAGATTGCTAAAGCGTTGTCTTCCATCATTGAACAAGCGGCAAATGAAACAACGCCATGGGCAGCTTTCACAGATCAATCTTCTCTATGGAGCAAAGAGCAACTTCTTGCACTAGTCGAAGACTGGCCAAACCACTGTTCCACTCTTAGTATAGGAGACTATACAATTAAAGATGTTGCAGAGTACTATGCGGACATGGGCACTAAAGTGGAGCTACTTACAGGCGATGCGGGACTGAAAGCCTATGAGCCTAGCGTCACTACTGTAGAGCCTCGTCGGAGACAAACTAGAGGCTAGAGTTTTACTCATATCCAGTCAACCTCTCGGCATACCTCGCCTCTAAATCATCTTGAGAGGTCCACTTTGCATTCGCCAGCCTAGATTCGCCCAATGCTTGCTGAATCACTTTCACCTACCATTCACATCGAATTAATTTGAAATAGTTTCAACGCTTGTCATTTATTCACATTCCACTGATATATAATACAATTCTGCTCAATTATACCAATAAACACAAAATAAGAAAAGCCCCCAACTATTAAGTTAGGGGCTTTTTAATATTATAAACTTTTAGATACAGCTACTCGCTAAACCCAAATTTTTCAGTGTGAGTTCTTTTTACTTCACCCGTTGGTGAGGCTAAGCTTTTATCGCCTTTGATCTTGCCAAAAACGCTCATGGCTGTTCCTACCATAGATGCCACATCGCCTGCTTCAGCAGGAAGAATAAGGGTTGTGGATTCCTTCGCTAGCTTCTCAAAAGCCTCTACATAACGCTCTGCTACACGCAATGATGCGGCGCTGGCTCCACCTGATGAATTCAAAGTTTCACCAACAACTAGAAAAGCCTTTGCTGTTGCATCCGCAACCATTGTAATTGCTTCAGCCTTACCACGGGCTTCATTCGTAAGTCTTGCCTGTTCTCCTTCACTCTTCAGAACTTCATCACGCTTCGTAGCTTCCGCCTTATTAATGATCGCCTGCTTTTCACCTTCACTGCGTGCAATATCAGCGCGTTTCTGGCGTTCAGCAATCATCTGGGTTTCCATTGCAGCCTTTACACTTTCCGGCGGTGAAATATCTTTAATCTCGTAACGTAGCACCTTAATGCCCCATGAAGTAGCAGCTTCATCGATGGCCTCAACAACCTTAGCATTAATCGTATCACGCTCCTCAAAAGTCTTATCAAGCGCAAGTTTACCTACACAAGAACGTAAAGCTGTCTGCGCAAGCTGAGCGGCAGCAAAATGATAATCATCAATCCCGTAAGCTGCGGCTTTTGCACTCTGCACCTGAATAAAAATCAAGCCGTCAATAATAACACCAACATTATCACTGGTGATACAGCTCTGCGGCATAGTATCTAACGCCTCTTCTTTAAGAGAAAATTCGTATGCAACTCTGTCGAGAAAAGGAAATAGAAAGTGAAATCCCGCGCCGAGGGTCACACGGTATTTACCAAGTCTCTCAATAATTACTTCAGTCTTCTGAGGTACTATTTTTACAGACCTTAAAATTACAACAACCACAAATATAGCAATAACTAGAAAAGCGACCAACGCAGGGCTCATAAAAGTTTCCATATTAAAATCTCCCAACTATGCATTAATAGATTTGGTAACCAGAAAAGCAGTTTTGCGTTTATCTACCCACGATATTATTTTAACAGGTTCCCCTGCTGAAATCGATTGTCCAGAATCAGCGACAGCCTTCCAAAACGAACCACGGTATCTGATCTGCCCATATCCATTTTCAGGAAAATCTTTGCTGGCTTCTGCAAGCGCTCCATCAGGAGAATCTTCAAGATCACCACTGACTTTAGCAGAAGTCTGCCCTTGAAACCAGTTCATAAACACCTTGCGGAGAACAACAAGAGAAAAGACTGAGGCAACACAAAACACGGCAATCTGCACAGAGACTATTTCACTGACAAAAGCAGCTACAACAGCCGCAGCAAAACATCCCAAACTGAAAAATATTATAACCATTCCAGGAACAGCAAGTTCCAACATGGCTAAAAAAATTCCGCCTACCAGCCACATTAACCATAATGGATAATTTCCCAAGACGTCCTCCTTCTGAATATATACCAACAATAATAATTATTAGACCAATATAGTCTCTCTTCGCAAGAGAATATAATAATAACAGCTACCTAAATTTGGGGATAAAACATTTAGTAAACACGAAAACAACAAAACCTTTAACCACAAAACGTCCCTATCAGCACTCCCCTGTTTAATCAGGTAGTACACAAATAAATATGAAACTAGCAGGAGGCGAACATTCATTTCACAAAACTACCTGCTTTGAACACCGTTATTGACTATCCAGTGCATGTTTTAATCTCGATCGATCAATAGGCTTAATCTGATGAGAATCTAGCGCGGTTTGAATTAGCGACCTTGCTACTGCTTTGTCCTCCTTAGAAGAGGACAGATCTAGTAAATATAAATACGAGTCGATAAACTTTGGCCACTGCCGGATGGCCGCAGCTAGTGTCGTCCGAGCTTCTACAGTCTGACCTACCCGGTTTTGGCTGTATGCCAAGTTAAAAGCATATCCTGAGCTTGGTGTCGCATCATAAGATTGTTGCGCAAATTTCAGTGCCTCCACCGGATTTCGCTCTCCGATAAGAAGGGACATATTATAGGCTGCCTTAGAAAGACCCGGATTAGCTTTGAGACTTGCTCGCAAATATTTTTCGGCATCTTTCCTGTTGTCCAATTCAACTTCTAGAAGTCCTAGATTGAATAGGATCGCAGGGTTCTCAGGAGCCAATTCCTTTGCTTGAAGCAGTAGATCTCTAGCACCAAAAGCATCTCCCCCGTTTGCATGAGCCATGGCATCATTGACCAGCGGTGGCACAGCTGTGGGAGCTAGGGCGTGAGCTTTGCTGAATGATTTACTAGCCAGCGCAAATTCACGCCGATGCAAGTGATAATTTCCTAGGTTGTAATGAGAAGTCCAAAGGTCGGGTCGTGCCGTCAGCGACGCGAGAAATTCTTGCGTAGCTCGCTCTAGGTTATCCTTATGCTGTCCTTTGGTTATGGTCATAGGAATCCCCGAAATAGCGGCCGCGGCACGAATGCGGACTACCCGGAACGAGTCGCCCGTAGCTTGAACAAGGGCTTGAACAGCCTCATGTGACGGAGGCGGCCCGAGCGCCTCAGCCGCGGCCGAACGAACCAGAGGTGAAGCATCGCTTAGAGCACTGAGCAGCGCTGGCCATTTTTCAGGTAAGGAACAACTGCGAAGAATACGTATAAGAGATGCTGCGAAGACCGGATCGTGATTTTTGGCCGTAATATAGTCAGTAATTTCCTTGAGGTTCGACCAATCACTTTTACGGGCGGCTTCCACTAATCCGGCTCGGTACAAGATCGGCGCTTGGTAGTCGCGTTTACGCCACTTACGGACAATCTTATCTGCCCAAGCTGCATCTTTATCTATGTGACAACCATTGCATGCATTGGGAGAACCAAAAGCCACGGTCGCAGCGGGTGTCGGCGGAAGCATGGAATGATCTGATCGGTTCATGCGTGCAAAAGTGGTCTTGTTCATATGGCAGGAAATACAAGTCGGGGACCCTTTTCCCCCAGTGTGCATAGTGTGCTTTTCAGGTTGGTCAACTTTGTTGTCGTGGCAAGGATAGCAAGCTGTGTTTGGATCATTTTTTTGTCTGAACCTACCGCTCGAGGTGTGGCAATGAAGACAACCCAATTCCCCGGACTTTACGCAGGGACTCAAACTCCAAGTGGTGTGAGTATAGTTTTCTCCAAGATCTCGTCCATCTGGGTAAAAATCAGGGTCTTCCAATGTTACAAGATCGAAATGATCATAAAATTTGTCTCCCGGCATGAAGGCACCGGTCAGAGCAATCATCTGAGCATGACAAGGGGCGCATGCATCGGAGTTTTGCTGCACGGTGAACTTCCCCTTGCCCCCGAGAAGTTTTAAATCTTTGGGAGTTGTTCCTTCAGCGGCTTCGCGGCACACTCGATTGTGCTCTGATGAAGGCCCATGGCATGTCTCACAATTGATTCCCGGCTCTTTCCAAGTGGTCATGTAGGTATCATTTTCGGGATCAAAGTTGTTCCGTAATTGGCTGACGTGGCAACCATGGCAACTTGTGTTGAACGTGTATACAGGGTCGGTCCATGAAACCCCAGAATCTCTGGTATGCCTAATCCCGCTCCCAGCCATATCGAACCACTCATTTTTCTTCACATCATAAGCCAGAGGTAGAGTCTGTAGCCTGCCCTTTTCCATTGGCGTGAGGAAATAATACACATATTTGCCACCCAGCACATGTTCGATGGGATATTTCTTAACCTCATCACCGGTCTTTTCTATGATATGCCCTGTCTCTTTGCTAGTGAAAGCCTGATAGCTCTTCCCTTCAATGCTTAAGGGGGCAAGCTGTGAAGAGAGCTTATCGGCGAAAGCCGCAGTGTATGGCTGCATGGCTCTACCATGGCGGGATGGCGCCCAAAGTTTGTAGAATCTTTCATGGCAGTCTATACAACTTTCAGAACCGGCATAAGTGCTGGCGGTTGCGAGATTTGGTGCAACAAACAGGCTAGAAATGATGAGTGGCAATATGAGGAGGAAATATTTCGCAAATGCTGCGTGTCGCATGGTAAACCTTTGTTACAGAAATACGTTAGAAAGAAAATGTGCGCCCGGTCCTTAAGGATGGGCGCACATAATGCTTGAATTTGCGTTTAATTGCTAGGTGGTGTCAGTGCCTTCATGATCTGATCGACGGTGAAGCTAGCTGCCTTCATACGCGGTGGGTACTCCTGAAATGTTTCCAAGAAGTCCCCGACCACATTCTGAGCCGGAATCAGTAGGAAGGCGTGATCCAAATACCAATCCCAATATGTATTGGAGGTAATTGATGCCTGCTCATAAGGGTCAGTCCGAAGATTAAATAGCGCTGGAATACGCGTATGCACATACGGTTCGCTCCACACTTTCAAGGTACCGGGAGCCCTTTGCTGAGCAAAGACGATCTTCCAATTGTCGTAGCGCAGACCTGTAAGGTCTCCATCGTCGGAGAAATAAAAGAATTCCTGACGTGGGGACTTATCTGTCTGCCCTGTTAGGTAAGGAAGTAAGTTATATCCGTCGAGATGGACTTTGAAATCCTTTCCGACAGCCTTATAACCAGTAAGCAGATCTTCTTTGACGTTGGGGACACCTGCTGCGGCAAGAAGTGTAGGCATCCAGTCAAGGTGAGATATGATTTCATTTGAAACTAATCCCGGCTTGATATGCCCAGGCCAGCGAACCATTGCCGGAACGCGGTATGCTCCTTCCCAGTTGGAATTCTTCTCGTTACGAAATGGCGAGGAAGCGGCATCGGGCCAAGTATTTTTATGCGGACCGTTATCAGTGCTATAAAATACTATAGTGTTGTCTGCTATGCCAGCTTCATCAATGGCATCAAGCACGGTTCCGACATTCTGGTCATGCAACATCATTGCATCATGATATACCGACTGCCAACGGCCCGCCTTTCCTACGTCCTTTTCTGGCACATGTGTCCTGAAGTGCATGTGGGTGAAATTTACCCAGACGAAGAAAGGATTGCCAGTCTTGGCCAGCCTCCGAATATAATCTGCGCTGCGCTTAGCGATATCATCATCAATCGTTTCCATGCGCTTGGCTGTCAGCGGACCAGTGTCCTCGATATCCTGACCATCTGCGATAGCATATGGAAGGCCATTTTCCTCAACTTTCTTGCCATTGGCGGTAGCGTATGAATGGATTACACCACGTGGACCATAATTCTTTTTGAAATCGGGAAAATCTTGAGGATTAGGATAATCTGGAAGTTCCGGCTCCTCTTCGGCGTTTAAATGGTAAAGGTTGCCGTAGAATTCATCAAAACCATGGGCGGAAGGCAAATGCTCATCCTTATCGCCAAGATGGTTCTTACCAAACTGGGCCGTTGAGTAACCCTGCTCCTTGAGAAGTTCGGCGATAGTCGGGTCTTTTTCGTTCATGCCGAGCTTAGCACCAGGCATTCCTACTTTGCTGAGGCCAGTTCGGTAAACAGACTGGCCGGTAATGAATGCCGAGCGTCCTGCAGTACAGCTCTGCTCTGCATAGTAATCCGTAAAAATCATTCCTTCACTGGCAACACTGTCGATGTTCGGAGTCTGATACCCCAGCATGCCGCGAGAGTAAGCACTGACATTGGACTGACCGATGTCGTCACCCCAAATAATTACAATATTAGGCTTACCTGTGGATGGCACGACAGTTTTACTTGCTTGTGCTGGGGCTTTTTCCGTGGTTTCAGTTTTCACATTTGAGGTGCTTACCGAAGCCGTGGATTTTTCTGTTGTTTTCTCTTTTTCAGCAGTTTTCTCTTTTTCTGCCGCATCTGAGCCGCAGCCAATGAGCAGCGTTGCCACCAGCAATGTGCATAGCGGGATAATCATCCATCGTTTCATGGCGAGATCTCCTCAATAATTTGTTAGCCATAAGGCTGTGTTATACGATATTTATTGCAAAGAAAGTGACTGTTTAAATGCATCTTTCTCTTTTTGACAATTATCTGGAAAGGCCATCCCAGTATCCTTCACTTTGGCGACTTCTACCCTAGCAGATTCTATAGCCGCCATGAATTCAGCGTTGCTATTTAACCTAGCCACGGCTGCAGCTCCTACCATTCGCCCGGCCAGCACATCGCTGTACCAATGCACATTACAGATAATACGGCTCTCTCCGAACTCCCTACCGCGCTTCAGAATGGCATCCGTTCTTTCTGGAGCAACCTGCGTTAAAATGAGAGCCATTGCCCAACCTACCGCAGTATGACCTGAAGGATATGATCCATCACCCGAAAGGTGCTCCTCTTCTTCAGGAGTACAAGTCGGCTGATCATTGACCATAAATGGTCGTTGACGCTGGTAGTAGTCTTTGCCTGCATAGCTGGATAATCCAGCATCGGCCAAAGAGCGGCGCATGAGCATGTACAAGTGAGGCGTAAGTTCTTCTGTGATCGGAATACCTAAAGCACAAGAGAATGTTTCGGCCAACGCAGGAAACATTAAATCCGCATCCTTACGTGCCAGTTCAAAACGGGCTGTGCCTTGGAATTTAAGTGCTTCATTACTGATGGCTTGATCCATAGCAAAACCTGCAGACCCAACATCCGGAGGAGGCGGCAATAGAGCTAGTGAATCTGGATATTCATCCTTAGACAGGTAACCTTGCAAAATACCTGAGCGAATCTCAGGAACATTGTTTGGCGGGTTCTTTTTAATGCAACCGCCCCCAATCAAAATCACCAGAAAAACAGGGAAGACTATTGATTTGATCATTTTCATAAGAATTACTCCTATTATTATTTTAGATATATATGCCATTAACGTCGATAATGACAATATAAAAATGAATAAGGGCATAAATAATCATACCCACACATAAACGGGATATACCTGATGCGACTTTTCCAACTATAAAATAAATTAGGTGATTTGGGAGTAATGGACTGCGGAGTTTAAAATAGCTTGAAGAAGAGAAGACGGACATGTTAACTACTATCGATAATTAAAGCCGCGAAGACTTGGATACCCATGTATATTGATCGATGAAAGGCAAAACATAAGGAGTTCGGACACATGCTACTTAAAAAAGGTTTATTAGTTTTTGCGTTCGTAACGGTAATCACTATAGCTTTGCTATACGGAGTCTCTCCTCATTGGTTTTTTTCAACTTTTTTAATGGATTCTCAAGCTCCAAACATTGATCAATCTCATATTCTTAGAGCCGTAATGATGCTCTATATCGCTCTAGGGCTGTTTTGGTTGTATTGCGCTTTTAATTCCAAGTTTCTTGATGTTGGAATAATTGTTCTTACACTTTTCTGCGGTGGATTAGTTGCTGGTAGAATTTTGAGTGTAATTATTGACGGATTACCTTCGCCAATTTTGATTATCTATATTGTCATGGAATTCAGCATGATACCTGTGTGTATCTGGATATTAAGACGAGAAAAGACGGACTCACTCGATTAAATTGGTTCGCAAGCAAACTATTGACCGTTTAATCCAGGGATCGAGCTATGAGTAAACAGGCTATAATATTTGGAGCGACAGGTGCGGTTGGCCGCCAGTTGCTTGATCTCTGTCTCAATGGCGATATTTACCAAAAGGTCACCGTGATTGCTAGGCGACCGACCTCTTTGTCTCATGCTAAGCTGAACTGGATTGTAGCTGAGATGAATGTCCTGGAAGATTTGCCACCCAATTCAGGGTTGGGTGATGGGGACGCATTTTGCTGTCTTGGCACGACCATCAAAGCGGCAGGAAGTAAGAAAGCATTTCGTCTAGTGGATTACGACTATGTGATAAACAGTGTGCGATTCGCAAAAAAATGCGGAATAAAGACCTTCAGCATGATCAGCGTTGTTGGGGCTGACGCAAAATCGAATAGTTTTTACAATCGTACAAAAGCTGAAGTTGAAGTTGCAGTTATTGCAGAAAAGATTCCTTCTCTACGTATATTCCGCCCTTCACTCCTCAAAGGAAAACGTGACGATTTTCGCCCAATGGAAGTAATAGGTAATATCGCATCGCTGCTTTTGACGCCTCTGTTCTTCTTTGGGTTTCGTAAGTATCAGCCTGTAGAGATAGAAAAACTGGCCCGTGCGCTTTATAAGACGGCAAATGAAGGAAATGTTGACACTGTGCGGATATATGAAAGTAGCGAACTTCAGTCATACTAATCCAATAAATTTAGAGGGACGATAAACGTCTTCCACACACCCATTCAAAGCCTTCCTGCTCAGTTCTCAGGCTCATCTTAATGACATTGAGACCAAGCAGTTAGTGGAAGTCAGAATTAACTAGACATTGAAAATGATAAGAGACCCAACGAAGGGTGATATGAGATGCCATGACAGTCTCCACAATTGCGACAGCAATGGTACAAAGTGTCCCAAAATCTGACGCGAAGAGATCTTACGGATCTTAGAAACAGAAAAAGCCCTGCAATTGCAGGGCTTTTGAAATATGGCGGAGAGGGAGGGATTCGAATAGAAATATTTTATCTCATCATTTTAGATATTTGAATATAAATTTTACTTTTTTATACCATTCTTTATACCAGGAGTTATTTCCTACCCATTTTTCGAAATCTTCTTTGACGCCTTTCTGCCTCAATCTGCGGATTTATAAACAAATGACAGCTATCCGGTATTCCTAACCCTGAAAGCACGAGTATAATGACTAACAATCTCACTTCCACGCAACTTATAAGCAATAAGTTTAGCCCTAATTGCTTCTGGAGAAGCAAGTTCATTGCTCACTGAGATTGCCTTAATAAAATCACGAACTGAAGTTTTAAAATTATCCAAATCTTCTACTGTCATGATTCGTGTATTCGGTTTGGGAGTTGCTGCAAATTCAAACTCAAAAGAGTTGTGAACCATAATCGGAGTATAGCTACAAGTATTGTCATACTGGTTTTCAAACCATTCACCGGAACCATTCAACTGGTTACAATATGTCTTAGTTATAGTCTCTACAACTGCACAGCTCTTACATTCGATCACGCAATATTGTGATCCACCAAGACTCCACAGATTGTCTGGACCTTTTTTATATTCTTGCTCAGGACGCTGACTTCTAAACCCAATGTACTTAGCGATATTATTTAGGGCTTCTTCAAATCTGTTCGCTGTACCTTCTTTAAATTTCAAGTCACTCAAAACACCATCAACCTCTATGATTAATTTATTAGGATCACCCTGCTGTCGTAAGATAAAATTACTACATTGAGTCGCTTGATCATAAACATCTCCTTGTATTTTATGATATTGAATACCAGCAATAGGTTTATGAACACGCCTATTATCACTTGCTGCAGAAAGTTGTACTTTTTGAGCTTCAACTTTATCATACATGTTGCAATATTGAGCAAGGCGTTGTTTCAAATATCCTTTAACATCCTGATTATCCACTACATCAATCAGGGCATTAATTATTCCTACAGCTCTAGGATAATCATTATTCGAAGCTAAATCATATGCTTCCCTCAGCTTTATACAAATTTGATCAAGATTATTTTCTTCCGAATAAATCAGACTTGCAAGCACACTTTTGCTAGCCTTTATCCAATCAGGATTTCTAGAGAGGCAATGATTCAAAGTAGGCGAGATTGCTGCTATCGTGGTCCCTTTTATCTGCTCAGACAATTGCTCAGATAAATTCAATTGAGCCTTGGTTCCGGGTGACAGTTTATCTTGAGCTCCAAACGAATATAAATGTTTTGTAAGATTTTTACCCATCAAAAACACCACACAAAAATCATCATTAGACCTGATCCCCCTTCCCATGCCCTGTTCAATCTTTTGCAAGACCTGATTCAATTGCCGATCTGTTCCCATTAAAAGGACTTGATTTATTTTATCTATAGCTCTTCGGACCTCTGGGAGGCCGTCTATAACAAGAAGCCGACAGGCATTTTGGGGTAAATCTATGCCGTCATAGCGATTTATAAGAATTGTAAGCCCAACAAGACCATTTTTTAATCTTTCTACCCCCTCATAAAGATTGGTAGTAGTCAAAGTTAGATCTGCAACATCTGCCCAATAATTAGCACGAAAAGCAGATGGGACAATAACCACAACATTAAAATTCTTAGAACAAGCCTTACAATAAGATTTGATATTTTCGTCTGTAGTTTCAGTATTGATAACTTGCGGAAGTATAATCATCCGGTCACCAATATCACCTGCAGAGTCCGGTACTATGGCCTTTGAGAGCTCGTGCTCATTTACACCGAAATGACTGGAAAGAATAGAATCATCAACCAAAGTTGCAGTCATAAAGACTTTTCGTTCAGCATTAACAACGCTTGGAATCATGTGAATGGGTATAGCATGTGGCGAGATCTCAACTTCTTTAGAACTTACGACACAGTCACATAACAAAATATCTTCTTTGATCAGAGGCCACACGAATTTTAATTCATTTGAATATTTATGCTTAACAAATAATCTTGCTATATCAGTGATTTTGTCCTGCCAAGTCCAATATGGGACCAGCATTGAACTAGATTGATCCCCTTCCTGGATCTCTATAGCTTTAGTTTCACATTCAGCTACCAGAGAATCCATAAATAAAGCCATTAACTCTGAATAAAGCTCGCACCCAGATGGTATCTTGATAGTAAATTGATCTTCAACTGTCTCTAAACACGCATGAGCATCATCTATGACTAAACTTGATACTTTTAGTTTTGCCCCTTCATCTCCAACACCAAAAACAGATTTTCCGTTCACTAATTTATATATATTGGCGACAAGGATAGCTTTCCCGGACTGAAATCGAGGGCTATTGACATCTTCAGTTACTTCTATTCCTAATTCAGCGGCAGCGTCCTTTACTTGTTTTACTAAATATTTATCAGGACATATATAAACAGCTGGAGCCTTTCCTTCATTCAAGCAACTTTTTAACAAAACGAGACCGACGACCGTTTTTCCACTCCCCGTATTCATTTTCATCACGAGGTTTGATTCATGCCGTCTTTCGAACCATTTTGACCAAACTTGCGATTGAACGTCACGGGGATATTGGAATTTACTTGCTTTACCTGGCAGCACATTAAACAAGTCTCTAGGAGCTAGAACCGTGTCAGCTGTTGACCCTGTACCAAGTTTTGAAAAATCGATCATTTTTTGTCCTTTTGTGAAACAATGATTAATGATAAAACCAGCATGGAAAATGTAATTTTTAGACTAACTACCATGCCATTATCCCTTATTCAAGACTACAACAGACGGAGATCACTTTGATTATAAAGAGCGGAACGACAATCGAATTTGATGAAAACAAATGTGATATAAACCATGAGAAACACAATTTCTGTCTTGGTTGTATGGGTGATGTTGTTGAAAGCATGCTATATGGCAAAATAGCTACTGTTATTAGCGATGAATTTATGGAAAAAGGAGAACCTAGATTCCAAGTAATGGCCGAATACCAAGGAGTCGTTATTTTTGCTGCATGTACATTTCGCAATGACGGGGACACAATACGCGTGATATCTCTTCGTGAAGCAAGCGACTCAGAAGAGGAAGAATTCTATAATGAGTTAGAAGAGACTTTTGGCTAGGACTAACAAAAGTCTCTCATCAGAACTATACCGCCTTCAAACGCTCAACAAACACTTAAATTAAGGCTTTACCTTCCTAAGTCCCGGTCTCTTTCAGCATCATCAACAACTCTAAAGGGAATTCATAACCATTCTTAACTTGTTTTTCCGCAAGCTTTGACACTAGGTTACTTTTCAAAATATTCGGAACAACTAGATTTTTACCTTCTCGAAAGACACACTCTACATACTCAAAAAAAAAATAAGAATGTGGTTTAAGAGTCATCAACTCTAATAACTTGGCACCATGACATTTCCTCAAAAGGCGACCGCTGCCACAGGGACATTGGTGATGACCACGATAATTGTTTTCGGCAATTACTTTCAAAAGAACTAAAGCAGTTACTTCATCTTCAACCTCGAAAAAATCGCAATAAAACTCAGTGGTACCTTTTGCACCGTGAGACAATTCGCCAAAAGGCATTTTGCCATACTTTGCGAAGAAAGAGTGTTGGAATAGAAATGGTATAACAAGATCTTCAATGAAATGTTTCAAAGTCGGCCTTTTAACAAATCTACGCTTTACCTCAATCTCTGCTGCCAAACAAAGAGTACCGTCAGGGTTAATATGAAAATCCTTTGAAATTCTCCCACCAACTTCTCTCACCACAGGAAGGTGATCGGGATACTCTAAAGGTATATGTATTTCTATCTGGTAGCGATCCTTGATGGAGACTCCCCCAACTGTTGACGAAAATCCTATATCGCCCACGACTTGGAAAAGTTCCCCTGCATCTTGCTTCAAAGACAGTCTTTTATGGACAGCTACAAGCTCGTCAAACTGTACTTTAATTAATTTACTCAAACGACCACCTATCCATCGTACCAAGGCTTTGCAGGATCATTGATATCGACATTCGGATAATCATCATCAACAGCATTACCTGCCATTATGATTGGCGCACCAATAGACGCTACTCTGGCAGAAGCGGCCTTAACAGCTCGTTCACCTAAATAAGGACTCACAGCCTCAGAAATCTCACTAATTGAATGTTCTCCAAGGATATCCGTCAAATCCTGACGGACCCATTTCACCCATTGGAAAAAATATTTGGCCTTTTCATCACCATTCTCATGCCAACGATCTGCAAAGTTCTCATCGGGATCAACGGGATTAGGGATCACCCATTTGCCATCATCTGTTTTAATAACAAGCTCTCTCTCAGCCTGCATGCTCTCAAGGGCAAAACCATGATCAATGAGGCTTGCATGAGCATCAAGTTGCTGAACAATATTGGTAAGGGCTTCAAAAGTAGTTGCCTCATTTCCATACAACATTGCAGCAAGAGTAGTTATTATCATTGAGATTGGCTTTGCAGACTCATAAGGCTGTCCTGAAAACCGTTGATCACGGTGACGCTTCAAAATCTGAATTGATCTTTGTAGAGGGGTTTTGACCAATTGATCTGGAACCTCATCAATATTCGCATAGAGACCTTCGTACCCTTCAAGGATAAAATCTTTCTGAAGTTTCTCAACTGCAGCATATGCAACCTGATTCTTTTCTTCAAACCATTCAGCATAGCCTTTTGGGTTACTAGAAGCCCACTCATAAGTATTATCTTCATTCCTATGGGTAATCGCAACAGCGTCGCTGCCTACATTTTTGGGGACTGCCATTAGTACATCTAAGTGAAAGCCTACACCATCTTTTTCTTCTGCATACTCCAAAGTCCAGCATCTCCGGCTTTCAGGTTTAAGAAGTCGTTCATAAGTTTTATGATCTTTCAGGCGCTTACCGACCTGTTGTCTAACTTCTTTAGCAGTAGTGGTATTTACGTCCTTCTTCAGTTCAAAAACCAAATCAATGTCATAATCAGCTTCAGCCCCATCCTTAAAAGGACGAACAACTGTCCCCATTCTAAAAGATCCTTGAGGATAAACATCTGGGCCATCATAACAATTACCGTATTCACCATCGCCCAACCATTCGCCAACTGAAGAGTAACTATCTACAGCCTGTTTATACTTACTTGGCGGGATATCCAATTCTCTAGCAATCTCATCAAGTAGAAGTGTATACTTTTCACCTAACTGATCCATCTATGACCTCCTTAGTATAGCTGTGCAACGGTACAAACTTTGGTGCAGTATGTTTTAAAAATTTTGCCTCAAAACTAGGTCCAATATGGCGACTAAAATGCGCCGCTTTACCAAGCAATCCCTCAGTTGACACTTTATCAAGAGCAAAATGTCCATTTGGGACCTGGGGGTCAAGACGAACAACGTTATTCTTTCCAAGCAAAAGACATGCGTGGGTAAAAGCTCCAAGGCTCTGCCCCCTAAGGACGACTTCAATGGCCTCAGATCTCCACTGCCATCTGCCCCCCTTATCTAGATTTTCAGGCCTTCCTTTTACCTCGTCTGTTGTCCCAATATTAAAAACACGTATCGCTTCAAGTGGAACATCAAGCTTATTTTTCGCTTCGGCAATACCAACCATAGTCGGGTTATTTGCCCACACTCCTCCATCGATCAAACGCATATCGTCCACACCTGTAAATGCAGGGAAATAGGTTGGTGCAGCACTGGTAGCCATCGCCACCTTCCACATCTCAACTTTCCAGTCCCTTCTCAACCCTTTGTGATGGGGGGTCTTGAAAAGATAAACATCGTCTTCACTTATGTTATAAGCTGGAATGACTAATGCTCTTTCACTCTCTCCCAAAATGACATCTCCAAAATTCTTCTTCAGGCACACTTCGAGGGAGGTGCTACCATATTTACAAGAAACCAGATGACGAGGAGTATCAAGATAACTATCAGGAAAAATATTAGGACCTTCATGAATATAAAACTCAACGAGTTCTTTGGGAGATAGCCCCTTACCAAGTCCAAGAGCTATAATCCCACCAGTGGAGGTCCCCGCGATTAGATCGAAATGATCTTGAATACGTATACAAAAATCACTTTCAAGTTGGGCGAGAATAGCAGCGGAAAAAAGTCCTTTTATGCCTCCGCCGTCTAGAGCAAGAATTTGAAATCGATCGTTTTTAAAATCAGTTGTCATGTTTAAACCACCTAAGCTTTATTATTCAAGTGACATGATAATCATCAAAATAAGTATGTCCATAGACCTTTTTAGTTTTTTTATAACTTCTCACGATCAAAATAGAGACTCACGCCACACATCAATAATTTCACAAATTAGTGCTAACAATATTTCTTGAAAAAATTAGCGTGAAAGAGTAAACTCATAATTCTGTGATAATTGCTTTGAAAGTTTATCTGTTTCTACTTGCTTTTCAATGGAGTAATCCAACGTTGTATCTTTTCCCTGAGAACGATCCATCTTCTTAGAAGTCTCTTCCAACACCTTTGCAAGACCTCCTTTAGAAAAGGATACTTCAGGATCATCTTTTGAAAAGTACCAGTTAACCTCATGACGTTGGCGCGTTGCCTGTACGTATGCCATTTCTTGGGAAACCATAGGGCCACCACCCAGGACATAAGACCTATCGACGGTAACACCCTGACTTTTGTGGGTGGTGACGGCATACCCATATTGAATATGCCCGTACTCTCTATCTGAAAACTTAACAGACTTGCCATCATCTGTGCGGGCATGAACATAAGTGCCACCTTCTGCCTTTGCTACAAACTCAACTTGAGCAAGAGTCCCGTTTTTGACTCCTAATTCTTTGCTATTTTTCAAAAAAACGATTCGATCTTTTTCTGCTAGTTTAATATCCTGTCCTTGTGATTCACTATGGAAATTTGCTGAAACGGGACCGAGCTTTCCTTCGTCCTGTAAATGCTGACGCGCCCAATCATTTATCGAATTCACCTCCCAATTGGTTGAAGCAAGCATGATTGAATCTCCGGGCTTATCTTGGTTGTATAGCTGGCTCCAATCCTTAACCATTAAGTTAATAGCTTGTTTGCGGTCATCTGCGATCGAAAGACACTCATTATTACCGTACATTTCCAAAGCTTCCAGACTTTTTCCTTCACGGATCTTCAATGCAGCTTCTTGCTGCCAAACTTCTTTGAGACGGAAAACGTCCGTTATTTCTAGCTGATTATTATCACGCTCCCAAAGTGCGGCAAAAGAACCGCCCCCATTCACTGGTTGGAGCTGTTTAGAATCGCCAATAAGAACCACTTTTGAACCAGCTTGTTCAGCCCTTGTTAATAGATCTTCCATCTGCACAGAGCCGACCATACCTGCTTCATCCAAAACCAAGATGAACTTTTCACCAAGGACGGTACGCCTCTCTTCTAACTCATATAGAAATGAATGCAGGGTTTGTGATTCAATACCGGAACCTTCTTCAAGGCCCTGCGCAGCTTTCCCAACTAAAGCGCAGCCTTTGACACAGTATCCACTTTCTTCCCAGACTTCTCTAGCAGCACCTAACAAATAGCTTTTCCCTGTTCCTGCATGCCCCTGTAGTAGTTCTATAGAATTTTCGCCTTGGGTTATTCTCTTGAAAGCATCTTCCTGCTCAGGAGTAAGAGAACGACTAACGAGAGCCTTTTTCACGGCCTGTTCCGACACCCTATGAGAGTCCTCACCTTTCCTTTTTTCAAAAGACTCAACCATACGCTTTTCAAGCTCAACTCGTTTACGAGTCGAGTAGCGAATAGTTCCGGTCTTTTCATTCCTAAGCGATACAATTTCAGAACTTTCCAGACACTCGCTAACACGCTTGCGCACACTATCCGCGTTAAGATGGCCTTGCCCATCAATAGCAACGTTTTTCCAAATATCAGCTCCAGAAAATGTACTTTTCTTCTCGGTCAAATTTTCGAAAAGAATCTCGATACTTTTGGTATTTTCTAATTCTTTACTTGGTTCAGCTCTATTCAGCACGTCCGAAAGATCAAAACCCAATTCACGCGAAACTTCTTTCCACTCCTTAAAAAGGACTGCGCGGCTTTGCATCTCCTTAACTTGACGGGTATCCAGAGCTGCAATTTCAGAGGCTCTGGCTCCAGTCAATCCTTTGGTTGCAAGAGATTTTTCAATCTCCTCTCTACGGGTAGAGAAATAGTCAATTATATCTTTTCCAACCCCTGCTATCTCAAAAGAGTCTCCGTTTCTCTGCACCTGAAATCCAAGCTTTTGGAGCCCCGCCGCCAACTCGCAACGATATAAAGCCCCCAAGGCAATCTTATGCTGATACTGAAGAGTAGACTCCATCCCTCCCCAAGTGCCATCTTCACGATTTACAAGATTAGCCACCACACAATGAGTATGTAACTGCGGATCTTGCGCACGACTGGTTGAGTGTTCGAATTTTGCCGCCACAATGCCAATCGGGTTTTCTTTAATGTGACCGCCTTTACCGCGTCGGGTAAGGGTAAGCTCCTCGATTCGTTCAAGAGCTTTATCAACTGCACGACTCTGCGCCTGCTGAATCATTTGCCGCATTTTCAGGTCAGAATTGGCCCAGACAACAGAAATACTCTTAGGAGCCGAAAAAGTGAAATCCTGCCCTGGTTGTCGCTTTTCACCAGCATTCTGGACCAACTTTTTCCCATCAGGGGATATCCCCCGAAGAACAGCCTTTAGATGATCATTATCGACTTGCCCGGACAGCTGTAAGATATCTGCACTCTTACCAAACCACTGCCCAGGGGGTTCTCCCCCCTGGGTGTAGTAGTCTTCTTTAGCTAAAGAAGTATAGTAATCGTAGCTTCCAATGCTCATACGGCAGATTGAAAGCATTATTTCCTGCCCTCCTGATCATCGTCTGAAAAGCCAGTCAATTCAGCCAATTCATCAAGAACAGACATAGTTTTTACCTTCCCCTTTTTCCCTTCATTAGGACCTGCATTTTCCTGCTGACTAGCCCCTTCAGAATCTCGATTGCTTACACACCTTATTGCCTCCTCTAACTTTGCGGATTCCTTCCTAGCCACAACGGCAGGACGTATTTTACTATGCTTTTCGAAAGGCCAGATCAGACGGCAAACAACATCTGTGTTGGTATGCAAAATCGCCCGTAATCCTTTATTATTCCATGGACCTAGTTCCTTGCTAGACGAAATAATTTGAGACGGAACAACGGGCTCATCCTTTTCCTGATAGCTATAATTTTTAGTAAACTGCTGTGCGTTACCTCCTCCTGCAGGAGTATCGGAAAACGATGTTGAGACAGTTAATTTTTCTATTTTACGATTGCCTATCAGCTCCGAGAGCCATCTGGGAGAATCTTTCCCTTGTGTCCGACACAAAATAGTTGTGCCAATCATCGAAAGCCACGAATCTGCAACATTGTCAGAATAAATCTCCTTAACTTGTGAAATGCTTTGAACTCCGAGAATAACACAGCAGCCCTTCGACCTCCCAATTTCAAGAAACTCAGATAATTCAACCATCTCGCCGAGCTGCGGAACTTCATCTAGAATGAGCCAAATCCTTCTATCCCTAGAATTTGATAATTCAGGAGAATTAATAATTGAGGCGAGTGTTTGTATAATACTATGCAAATATGCCTTAGTCGTTTCGGAGTACCTACTATTGCTCTGCAATATTATTGTGTTGTCTTTTCCTGCACGTATATTCCCTGTCAACCAGCGTCTGAATGAAACTTTATCCCTACCTTTCCAAGCTTCTGCCAAAGCCGCGACAGGAGCCATACAAGCCATAACTTGAACCAAAAAACTAAGGGTTGTTTTTGACCCGGGATCAGCCACAAGCATAGAAGCCAAAGGATTATGCACATCGACGACTTGCTTAATCCTATTACTGTCGGATGATTTTAGATCGTTGATAATATCTAAAAAATCCCATTTTTTACTTTTTTCCTGTTGGGCTTTAACTATAAATGCCACTAGAATCATCTGGGCACCTTGAGCCCACATAGGCTCATTACCGTTCTCATGAATCAATCGGGCTGCGAGTGTTTCTGCGTCCTGCTTATTTACAATATCTGCTCCAACAGCCCACCCGATACAACGATCATCCCAAGGCGCCATGATTACCCCAGGCAGCAGGCCCGTAAACTCCCCTTTATTATCAAATATTATAATTATATCTCCGCGTTCTTGAATCTGCTTAACCATTGGAATTATTATCGTAGTTTTACCACCTCCTGTTGAGCCTATTATAAGAAAGTGCCGAGTCTCGCGATCGCGAGAAATAGAGACCGAGGGGTGAATGTTTAGCCCTTTGCCAGAAAACTTGATTTCGCCCTTCAAGGCTTTCACGACTGCTTTCTCAGCTTTTCTAGAACCTTCATAAAACCCATAAAACCGCGAACCTAAAATGTGTCTAATTTTTGCTGGTGGACGGCTAGCAAACTCAGCTAACCATAGAGCAATAATACCTGAAAAAATAACTACACCGTAAAAGACATAAGCAACATGAGGCCACAAACCAGCTCGCCACCAAGTCATTGCGGCCTCATATGACCATGAAGTTCCTACAAATTTATGGGCTCCTGCTCCACAAAAAAGCATAAAAAATGATTTTGACGACAAACCATATGGTTGAAAAAAACCAGCCAGACAAATAATCATCACAGGTAACACAACAGATAATACGACAAACACAATGATAAAATAGTCTAATTCTCGCTGAGGGATTAATTCTCCCGAGGCTTCCTTGTTAGCCATTATACTCACCTGCCTTTTTTTTCATCTGCTGTTGCTGAGAACTGAACTCGGCGACAAGATTTTTGCGAAAATCGCAAATTCTTTCCGCAGTTCTGGATTCGCTGTCCAAAACCATTTTTTTGATTTCATCTTCTGAATTGTCTGCCGCCTTCTTTGCCGCATCACGTATAAGGTCGGTAATTGTCGTTCCGAGCTTCTCTGCCTGTTGTATAAGTTTTCTGTGTTCATGGTCTGACAACCGAATAGATATAGTCTTCATCTTTACGCCCTTCTAAAATAGGATTAAATGAACTGTTTTTGAGGTATGATAAAATGCAGTTCATTATGTTTTTCACTGCTTTTCACTGAATCCACACTAATAAATAGCGCTTATAGCTTGCGATGAGTTCAATTGCTTTCTCTAGCTGATTTCTGCTGATTTCACATGGTATACCGCTAAAAATAAGACTCCCGCGGTTTCCAATAATTTGCAGAAGCATCATCAGGGTGCGTCAGGTGTGGAAAAACAAATCCTCTTTATTATGAGGCAGGGTGGATTGGTTTTTATAGGCTCTGGAGAAAAATAGAGAAGAGAAAGCAACCTTCCTCTTCTCTATTTTTGGGATTAGATTGAAATGAGTCATGAGTCGCTCTCGCTTTTGGAGAGAGACTCAAGAAGCTTCCGGATATCCTCAACACGCCATGCGACAGTTTTTGAAGTTAGCGCAATTGAAGATGGATACTTTCCGGACTTAACACCCCGTAACCAATGACTTTCACTGACTGGAAAGACACATAAAATCTGTTTCAGACGGACAAAACCTTCTTTCGGAAGACCTGCCATATTCTTCTCCTTTTTCTGTGACACCACTGGTGTGTCGTGACTGTGTAAAGGAGAGCATATGGCTAGCAGAAAATTATTGATAACATTTCAATTCGCTTTATTTTTACATAATTAAAATGCTTGCAGCCGATATAAACTAATATATCGGCTGCTTATGGGTATTTTTTTGTTATTTTAATTGATATTTATTGATAACAAGAGTCCCTAGAGTAGACTCTGCATATGGATCATCAGTTAAGCCAAGAGGCACTTTCGTATAGTCAAGCAGCATTTTTGCAAAAGTTAGAAACGGACCTTTAAACCTCCCGTTACGCTCTGCCCCACGACCATCTCCCCCCGCCAAAAAATAACATTGATGAAGAGATATCAAACAACGTCTTATTTGAAAGTTTTCACGACGCCCACGCTTAGCAGGAGTACTCAATTCCTGTTGGATCCTGTCTACACATAACCCCAAATAATCAGCAACACACTTCCCTTCAAGCTTAATTGGCCCTCGCTCATTCTCTTTAATTATTAAGCGTGGCGATCCAGGCAACTCATCATCGATAAAGCACCCAACTTTAGGTATCACACATTCATAAAGAAATTGCTTTACCTGATCATATTCACCAGCATCTAAAACCCCTGGGGTATCTAATTCGAGAAAAGGCCGGATCAATTTACAGGCCTTTTCTACCTTCTTAAGCTGTTTGATCTGCTCAACTCTAGGAGGCCGATTCCCGAAACTCCTTACCTGAGAAATGTATTCAGCTAGTGCTCCTTTGATATGAAAACATATATTTTCGTTAATATCTAAATTGTTTTTTTTCCCTATTCCATCAAAATCAATCTCAGGGAGTTCTTCTACATTAGGAATGGCCCAAAACATGCCTTTGGGGAGAAAAGGCGGTATAAAATTTTCACTCATAGCAACCTCTATTTTAAATATCAGAAAACAACGGAACAACTTTTCCACCAAACTTCAAACTATCCAAATAATTTGCCCACGCCTGCATCATCTTCCTACGTTCAAGTAAATGCTCTGCATAGTTGTAACTAGCCCTAACTTTATCCTTTGGAGTATGGGCTAACTGTCGTTCAATAGCGTCTTTGTTCCAACCATGTTCATTCAAAAGAGTGGAGGCCATAGACCGAAAGCCATGTCCAGTCATTTCGGTCTTATCGTAACCAATACGGCGAAGACTTACGTTGATAGTATTCTCTGACATCGGACGAGTCGTTGTCCTGATACTGGGGAAAATATAACCAGACGGTCCAGTCAACTGATAAACTTCTTTGAAAATATCAACAGCTTGATGTGACAAAGGTACAATATGAACGGCCCCGCCCTTCATCTTTTCCTCAGGTATACGCCATTCACAGCCATCAAAGTCTATCTCACTCCACTCAGCCGTTCTTAGCTCGCCTGGACGCACGAAAACCAATGGAGCTAAACGGAGGGCGCAATGAACAACCAAAGTGCCATAGAACTCATCTATAGCTCTTAAGAGAGGCCCTATTTTTTTAGGATCAGTAATCGAGGGGAAATGTTTTACTTTTCGCGCTGGTGGAATTGTCCCTTTTATGTCCGCGGCGGGATCACGCTCGACTCGACCAGCCGCAACCGCATAACGGAATATTTGAGACATAATCTGACGAATTCTTCTCGCTGTTTCGACTGCTCCGCGCTTCTCGCAGCGTTGGGTAACGCTAAGCATATCTTGGACCCCGAGCTCCGAAATAGGACGACTTCCGATGAAGGGGAAGATATTCTTTTCCATCCGTTCCATGGTTGTCTTGGCATGACGCTCACTCCATCCGAGTTCCTGCTTGCCAAACCATTCTCGGCTAATCGCTTCAAATCCTTCAGTCGCACTGGTTCTACGCTGATCTTCTTTGCGCTTTTTTGAAGGATCAATGCCCTTGGCAACTTGAGACTTGAGCTCTCCCCGTTTGAGACGAGCTTCTTGGAGGGTAATGTAGGGATATGTGCCAAGAGAAAGCATCGTCCGTTTCCCATTCATCTGGTAACGGAACCGCCACCACTTGCGCCCACTAGGGCTAACAACAAGAGATAAACCTTCGCCATCATTCAATGTTTGTTCTTTAATCGTAGGTTTAACAGCTTTAACTTTCGCATCTGTCAGTGCCATAAAATACTCCAGTAAGTGGTATAAAAAAAATGGTATAAATTACTTTATACCATTTTTTATGCCCAAACAAATGCCCAATCAGGACAACTCAGGACTATTCATGACAACCAAAAGACAAAAAAAAGCCCTCATATTGAGGGCTTATGACACTTCCAGACATGAAGTGAATATGAAATATGGCGGAGAGGGAGGGATTCGAACCCCCGGAGGGCTCACACCCTCAATAGTTTTCAAGACTACCGCGTTCAACCGGACTCTGCCACCTCTCCAAACGCAAAATGAAAATTGTCGATATCGCTCTAAATGTCAACCTTTATTTAGTATTAAAATGATTTAAATTTGATTTATCTTTAAACCATGCACAGTATATTGAAAATAAAGGTAAAATAAGGGTAAAAGTGTATAAAATTAAGTAAAAACCAAGCAGCTAATTACAAAAATATTCCGCGAGATGAAATTCTCTCTCCGTATGCCCTTAGTTCCGCGATTGACTTCGTGCCCAATTTTTTCATTAAGTTGGCGCGATGCTTCTCTACCGTCTTAACACTGATATTCAGAAGTTCAGCAATTTCGCGATTCTTATATCCAGTGAGGATATTTTTCAAAATTTCCTTCTCCCGCTTGGTCAGCGAATCTAGCTTCTGACAGCTTTGACCGCGCCCCTTTTGCAAGAATCCCTTTGCGACCTCACCAGATATCCCCGGAGCCAGATAAACCTTACCATCCATGACAGTCCTAATAGCCATCACAAGCTCTTCGCTAGTCGAGTTCTTCAGAACATACCCGCTTGCACCAGCATCAAGAGCAGAAAAAACATGTTCAGCATCAACATGGGCCGTCAGTGCCAGAAATTTTAAAGAGTTACCTTCTCCAACAAGCTCTTGAATAGCCTGAATACCGCTTTTAACTGGCATAGACAAATCCATCAGCACAACATCGGGATTTAACCGTTTGCAAAGCCTGACAGCCTCAAGGCCATTCTCAGCCATACCCAAGACGTTAATACCATCTTGATATTTAAGAATAGTCTTAAGTCCCTCTCTGACCAATGCATGATCGTCTACTATTATCACACCGACTTGATTCAAAATTTATCCTCTTGAAGATACAAATCTTCTCTAATCATTCTAGAATATCTAAAACAACTCTAATACAAATAAAAAGAATTGCAAACTTATAGTAACTACTACTGTTTAGACAGTAATCGGCATTTAAAGTAACAACTTGAAGCAAAATAGTCATTTTCGAAAATAAACTCACTACTATTTAACAAAAAGCCTAGAATCGTCCGAATTACCTTATAATTATACCAAGCAATTTTAAATAAAAATAATCATAATCAAACGGGTAAATAGCTAACGAACAATAAGACTGGAGATAGCATTCCTAAAAGACAAAAAAAAAGAGCAGTTGAATTAATTCAACTGCTCTTTAAACATTCGTGGCGGAGAGGCGGGGATTCGAACCCCGGATAGAGTTTAACCCCTATACTCACTTAGCAGGCGAGCGCCTTCAGCCGTGCTCGGCCACCTCTCCAATTCACTTGAGTGAGTGTTGCAACTTGCGTTTCACCCGCTCAGGAGCGTCTAAATAGGAAATATACACTCAGCTGTCAACCCTTTTCTACTATTATCTCGTTACTTTATTTTTAGCAGTCGATCTAAAGTAGATGTTGAGCGGAGCAATCTTAACATTCAATATCTTTCTAAGCTTGTTCTCAAGGAAACGATGATACGTAGGCCTGATCAATCTTTCGTCATTAATGAAGAAAATAAAGGTCGGCGGTTCTTCGTCAGCTTGAGTCAGGTATTTAAACTTAGCTCTTCTGCGCTTAACAACCGGCGGCTGATGCTTCTCAATAACTTCTTTCATGATTCTATTAAGCGGCCCTGTAGAAACGCGTAGAGAGCATTCTTTCTTAAGCTTAGCTGCAAGAGGAAGAATTCCGCCAAGGCCGGACTTAGTAACACACGAAGTATAAATAACCGGAACATGATTCGCTATTCTCAGTGCCATTTCAAAGCCAGCGCGAAGTTCATTGCGTTCTTCTAAAGAAACCAGATCAACTTTATTTACCGCGATGATAAATGGAGTTGCCTCTTTCGCAAGAAAATCAATCAGTCTTTTATCCTGCTTTGTAAGTCCACCAAGCGCATCCACCACCATGACGGTGACGTCTGCCTTCTTGCTGCTCTTCAAAGCTCTAACTACACTGAATCGTTCGAGTTGATTTGAAATATTGGTTCTACGACGAACTCCGGCAGTATCTACAAAAGTAAACACCTTTCCACCGGACTCAAAAGTAACGTCAACACTATCACGGGTAGTTCCCGCAATCTCGCTGACAATAACTCTTTCTTCTCCAGTCAAAGCATTAACCATGGAGGACTTACCTGCATTAGGGCGTCCGAGCATGGCAATCTTAAGGCCTTTCTTTTCATCATCTGCTTCTTCGTCTTCAGGCACAATCCCTGTGTTCTCGGCAAGCTCGGCAACCTTAGCGCGCAAAGCTTCCAGATTGAACCCGTGCTCAGCAGAAACAGGCATGATCTCCATACCTAGACAATGAAATTCGGATAAAGCCTGATCTTCAAGTTCAGATCCATCAACTTTATTTACAACAACAACGATAGGTTTGTTGCTCTGGCGAATGTAAGCGGCGACCTGCTCATCAAGAGGAGTCATGCCGAGGCGTCCATCCACCACTAATAAAAGGGCATGAGCTTCTTCAATAGCTTCTCGAGCTTGATCAAAGATATCCACCTGAAATTCTTCGGAATCATTGTCGCTTTCCATCACGAGTCCACCGGTATCTACAAGAGCGTATCTAACGCCTTCGTAGTGACCTTCATCATAGATACGATCACGGGTAATCCCGGGCATATCATGAGTCAGAGCTCTCTTCTTCCGCAACAACCTATTAAATATAGTGGACTTACCAACATTTGGACGTCCTACAAGTGCTATGGTCGGCAACATGGCCAGCCTCCTGAAAAAAAATATAACGTGTAAACCGTAAACCGTAGATGAAGCGTGTTACGAAAAAATAGTATAACTGAAAAAAGACGGGAAGACATCATCTTCCCGTCTCTGGTGTCTCAATGGCGGCATATGGCACAATGAGTCTTACTCTGTAAAGCCCCAATTGCAATTAGTCAAAACAAAAATAATTACAAAAAATGAGCTCACAAGAATAATCTACCCCATTTGATCCACATGCATCATGTATATGTACTAGCTGAAAAGCTTCTTAATTGCTTCAGTATAAGGAGGCCTCAAAACGCCCTTCTCTGTAACAATTCCAGCAATAAGCTCATTTGGAGTCGGATCGAAAGCGAAATTAAATACTTCCACACCTTCGGGGGTAATTCTAGTATCACCAACATGAGTAACCTCACGCGGGGTACGGTCCTCGATGGGAACGTCATCACCTGTAGGAGTCTCGATATCAATGGTGTAAACAGGAGCAGCCACGTAAAATGGAATGCCGAATTCTTTGGCAAGCAGGGCCACTCCGTAAGTTCCTATTTTATTAACAGCATCACCATTAGCAGTGATTCTGTCAGCTCCGACAACAACTTTCTGTACCAGCCCTTTTTTCATGAGCAGCGCACAAGCGTTATCACAAGCAACCTTTACAGGAATACCGTCACGGTGAAGTTCGTATGCAGTGAGTCTTGCGCCCTGTAGGAAAGGACGAGTTTCATTCGCGATGACCTGAACTTTTTTACCCTGATCAATCGCGCCTCTGATAACTCCTAAAGCTGTACCGTATCCGGCAGTAGCAAGAGCACCAGCATTACAATGAGTCATTACTGTATCACCGTCATCGATTAGTGCTCCGCCAAATTTACCGATATCTTCGCACATGCGAATATCGTCAACATGGATAACCTTGGCGCGCGCAAGCCAAGTAGAACAAAGGTCATCTAAAGAAATATCGCCAGCTTCTTTCCAAATCCCTCTCATTTCACGAACAGCCCAGCGCAGATTTACTGCTGTTGGACGTGCATTTTCGATTTTATCAAGATTTGTTTCGAGAGCTTTTTTCCAGTCATCACGACCTGCAACTTCGCGCCCAGCAAGGTAACATCCGTAAGCCGCTGTTACGCCGATAGCAGGTGCGCCGCGAACAACCATGACCACAAGGGCCTCGACGATATCGTCAGTTGTTTTGCAGTCAAACCAATCTTCGCGAGTAGGCAGGTAGCGCTGATCAAGAAGTACTAGAGCGTCTTTTTCTGCTGAATATTGAATATGTTCGGTCATTATATTTCCTTTTAATTACGAAAGTTTCTGCTGAATCATTTTACTGACAATGCCGGGATTGGCCTGACCTTTGGTCTCTTTCATGACTTGTCCCATGAAGAAGCTAACCAATTTCTTTTTGCCGCCCTTGTACGCCTCAACTTCAGTTGGATTATCCGCAAGCACTTTGTCTACTGCGGCTTCAAGGCTGGAGGAATCAGAATTCTGTTCCAGCCCCTTATCCTTTACAAACTTAGCAGGATCAAGCCCTGCGGTGAAAATTTCATTGAAAATATCTTTACCAATTTTATTACTAATAACGTCTTTATCGACCATTTCAACGAGCTTTGCCATCATTTCAGGCTTAAATTTACACTCGGAAAGACCAACTTCAGACTGATTCAATTCTCTCATGAAATCGCCTTTGATCCAGTTCACAACCTTTTTAGGCTCGTTGTATGAATCAAGAACAGCTTCATAATAATCGGCAATATCTTTTTCGGCGGTAAGCAGTCCAGCATCGTCTTCGCTGATCTTAAAATCTTCTTCAAAGCGAACTTTGCGTTCAGCTGGAAGTTCAGGCTGCGCAGCCTGCCACTCGGCAAGCCATTCATCCGCAATGACCAGAGGAACTAAGTCTGGATCTGGAAAATAGCGGTAATCATGAGCATCAGCTTTGCCGCGCATGGAATGAGTGGTTCCCTTGTCAGCATCGTAAAGGCGTGTTTCCTGAATAATTTTTTCGCCGTCTTCAATAAGGTCGATCTGGCGAGCCACTTCATAATGAATAGCTTTATGAACATTTCTAAACGAGTTGATATTTTTAAGTTCCGCACGGGTGCCGAACTCTTCCTGACCGAATGGACGGACAGAAATATTAACATCGCAACGGAAAGAACCTTCTTCAAGGTTACCGTCACAAATATCGAGGTAAAGCAGAATACTGCGCAATGATTTAAGGTAAGCAACAGCTTCTTCAGCATTACGCATATCGGGCTCACTTACTATTTCAATAAGCGGAACGCCTGTGCGGTTAAGATCAACAAAACTTGCATTTTCAGCAACAGAGTGAATATTCTTACCTGCATCTTCTTCCATATGGATACGGGTAACGCCAATGCGTTTTTTACAAGGCTCACCTGATTTATCTTCATAAGAAATATCAAGATGTCCGTGCTCGCATATGGGCAATTCAAACTGGGAAATCTGATACCCTTTCGGAAGGTCAGGATAAAAATAGTTTTTACGAGCAAAAATTGATTTCTGATTTATGATGCAGTTAGTAGCAAGCCCCATTTTGGCTGCGTATTCCATAACTTTTTCATTCAGAACAGGAAGCACACCGGGCATACCCGAACAGACTTCACACACATTCTCATTCGGTTCTTTACCAAACTGAGTGGAACAACCACAAAATATCTTCGTATTAGTCTTAAGCTGAGCATGAACCTCAAGCCCGATAACTGTTTCAAACTGGACCATATACCGCTCCTTACAATTATTTATTAAACAGGAATTATCCTGATATTATCTTCTTAGTGCTGCCCGACTGATCAACAGCGACACGGGAATTTTCTTTTTCAAATGATGAGCCGTATACTTAAACTCATTTCCAGTACCTATATAGTAGTCAAGCCGCGCCCCGCGAATCGCTTTACCTGTATCCTGAGCAAGCCCGATTCCATTTACCCTGCGCGAAGGCTGCCCTTCTTTAGGATAAATATCGGTGCGAAATGAAACAATCGAGCCCAAAGGAATCAACTGCGGATCAGAAGCAAGACTCACCATAGACAGCAAAGGTTTTCCTGTCGCACCTAAAGGCTCTCCGCGAGTTATCTTAAAAAATATGTAACTCTTATTCGAAGCCATTATTTCCCACATTTTGTCAGGATGACTTAGAAGATAGTTCTTAATTTTTGCACGAGACAGCTGGCTTCTTTTCAATATCCCTTTGTTGAGCATGATTTGTCCAAGCCCTTTAAAGGAAAGTCCATTAGTCCCGCTGAAAACCGCAGTACGCAATCTGCCGTCCGGCAAACGCAACACTCCGCCCCCCTGAACATGCATATAGAACAGGTCCACGGGATCTTTAAACCAAGCAACTTCAAGTCCGCGACCCGATAAAACTTTCTTTACATCAATATCACGGCGGGAATGATACGGAAGAATCTTCCCGTTTTCAACCCTATAAGCTTTGCGTAATTGTTCGGACCACGGATGCGTCTGACCGGGACGTGCTTTACGCAAATCCGGCGGTACACGATAAACAGGATATTTATACGCCCCTCTCTTCGTCAAACTAGCTTCAATAACCGGAGTATAATAACCTGTCATTTCCGCGCCGGACTGAAGCTCATACCACACAAAATATTTTCCAAGCAGCTCTGGATTCTTATCTAAACGAGGTAGCAAACGTTCTAAATCTTCAAGAGATTTACGAAGCTGGCCCCACGTTAGCCGAAGTTCATTTCTCTTAAGAGCCAATCCTCCGGACGGATTTCTGCGGGCATATTCAATAGATCGTCTGATCTGCGGACCTAACTGTTTCCATGACTTCATCCCCTGAGAGCGAATATCTATTCTTCGCGCAGCAAGTTCCGACGAAGAAGAAGGAAGTAGAGAATATTTAACAGGTCCAGACGCAACAAAATTATCTTTTGCGCGTTTGCTTTTCCATGTTTTAGGCTTAGTTCTGGAATATTTTTTCTTGCCCACGCTTGGTATTTTAGTTGCACACCCGCAGGCCAAAAACGAAAGGGCACAGACAATTAACAGCGTTTTAATGAAAGGAGTTAATTTAATCATTTATTTTACGGCTCAATGACTACGTCACTAAATCTGCCAACTCCATATTCACGTCTGCGTAAAAACTTATCAGCACTCGGCCCGATAATTTGTAATTCCCGATAACCGAGCTGAACATCCTGAGCAATGTGCATTTCCTTAGTACAACCGGTAGAATACGTTGCATCTTTACCGACCCATACCGGCGGAACTTTCTTACCCATCAGTTCAAAACTCCTTTCAATATCAGCGTAAGTCTGGAATCTCCAAATGGAGATTAATCCGCTACGCTGAACCTTCTCCCACATAAACATAAGATCATCCGCATCCATTCCCTCTTCGAAATGTTCTGCGGGGTTTATTATATATGTATCTTCAAGGCGATCCCGAAGGTCAGTCACAAATGTCATCAAAAGTTCAATGGCAACATCAACCTGCCCCGGAATACTTCCAACGACCGCACTGTAAAACATTACAGCCTTTCTTTCCGCTCTAGCCTGTTGCATCTCGGTGATAATCTCATCAGCCTTGGCTGAGATGTCAGATTCACTAAATTGATGAGCGGAAGGCGATTTAGCTTTAAAATCAAGTTTGAACTTACCATCTAAATTACGATGGAAACACAGCACATCACGAGTGAAAAGATGTGTATTTTTAATAAGCCTGCGACGATTCTCCCAACCCTTCGCGAGAATTAAATCAGACTCTTTCCATGCTCTTGCAAAAGTAACACTACACCGAATTAAATTAAGCCTCTCTCTAGTTCCATCTGAGATGATCACCAGAGGATTTTTGCGTAATGTAGCAAGGAGATCATTTTTGGAAACCCTGTCATCCGTCATGAAATAGGCACCTTTCAATGCCTCAGCAAGCACAGGATCATTTTCACTGTCCCAGAAAGTAGGAGAATCAAAAGAGAATCCTTCTTTAAGAGCCATGATTACACTGTGCCCCTGTCTGAGCAGAGACTTTACCATCAAAAAGTCAGCCATTAAGCCGCCCGACTCATCTGGTATAAATAAAATTTTGAGCCCGGATCTATTTTGACTGAAAATATCTATCACGCTTGAAAAATCGACTTTATCTTTGGAAAAACACGTTGAATAGCGAGTAAGATCCCCTGAAAAAATATCTGAACACCAAATATCCGGCAGAGTTGATAATCTAAAGATCCTTTCAAGCTCAATCATATCCAGTTCAAAGCGCATATCTTCTAAGCAATCACAATGCAGAGCAGGGTAAGGACATGACTCCATTGATCTCTTGAAGAAGTCACTCTTAGTGTATGCTTTTCCTCTGCTGGTCAGAATATTTTTACGATTAAGGTATGGATCATCAAGGCCGCTTTGGGAAAGAAAAATTGTAACCATACCTTTGAGCAGGCGACACGGAATCAGAGTCGATGCATCGATGGCCTGTTTAAATTTATGGCGACAAAGGTTCAAAATCAGTTTGCGCTGATAGCGGTCTGAAACATGGGTGCGAACCAGCTTGATAAGTATTTTCCAGACGTAAATGTATTCCTGCAACAAGTCAGATGCAAGACCAGGTGTAACCAGTCTGTTAAACAGCCAATCGGAACAAGGCGCAAAAACCTGATCATCATCCATGGAAACCATGAACCGGAGCTGTTCAGGGGAAGCATTTTTTATAGGATCGATAAAACTTGCAAGATGATTCGCTGTCATAAAATGAAGCAGCCACGCATCTACCGCAGGATCTTTCCCATAACGAACGTCTTTAATCGATGTAAAATCAAGTGCCATTACCATATACGCGCTCCATTACTCTGTAAGAAAACCTTTGCTTCTGAGCTTTTCAAAAAATGTATTACTGCTAATGCGAGCCAGCAACAGGTCGTTTTCATGTCGTTTCACAGTTATGCGATACCCGGTGCTAAGCGGATAGGGAGCTCTACCATCCTCGGTTATATACACATCACCGCTGGATTCGGAAATTTCAATGGTAAGAGGTCTTTCAGCAGGCAAAACCATTGGTCTTATACCATTTAAGAAAGGACAGACGGGAGTGAGGCACATTACAGGAAGTTCAGGATGTACGAGAGGGCCCCCCGCGGAAACATTGTATGCAGTAGATCCCGTCGGAGTTGAAATGATAACCCCGTCAGCACGGATATGTTTGATCCATTGCCCCTTCTGCCCTATATCGAAAGAAATAATACGTGCAACTACTCCGCGAGAAATAACCAGATCATTTACAGCAACACCTTTAGCTACAATTGCATTGCCGGACTGTACTTCATAATGAAATACAAGCCGATGCGAAATATCAAGATCGTTGCTGAAAAAATTCTCAAGAGCAACTTCCCAGTCGTCAGGCGAAACTTCAGCTAAAAAACCGACCCTGCCATGATTAATACCAAGAACAGGAATTTTCCAATCTATTACGACTCCAGCGGTACTGATGAAGGTTCCATCCCCGCCTAACACGAGAACAAGAGAGCAATTTTCCCGATACTCGAGAAGCTTTACATGAGCAGGAGGCGCCGGATGCTCAACGGTAACAGATTGTACACCACGCGCAGCAAGCCACCTTGAAATAGTTATTCCAAGTTCGGCAGCAGCGCCCCCTCCGGCCTTTGTTACTATAAGTACTGAACCATGACTGTCTGACATAGACTATTACCTAGTAGAAAGAGGCTTAAGATTCAACCTTAAGCTTTCGTTTAATTAGGCCCAAATGAATGTTAATTGCCAAACGAAAGACACTTAGTGAATTTTAGCTCTGTTTTCCTTGACACTAGGAGTGTATTATATGAGTAACGAGCCAACATTCCGTCACTGTTTTCCGCAAATCTGTGACGACCTTTAAGACTAAATATTATTAATTTTTTGGGCCTTAATTTTTACAGTTAATACTTTTAAACACTCCATACTCACGACAACACACTCTATTTTATCCTCTTTTTTTAATTCCTTTTTTTTACATAATTACCCTAAAGTATACCAATAAACGTGCCGATAAGGGTAATAAGAAGGAGTACAAGAAATGGCAAACAACCCTGCCGAAATAAGAAATATGCTGCGAACCTATGGTAAGCAGTTGACTAGCGCCAAGAGACTAGCCAGATTCAGGAGAGCCCTGAAGATGAGCGAGTCCGTTGACGTTGTCACTATTTCAAGGCAGGCAAGGCGTCGCGAGCTTGTAGAAAAGATTTCTAGAGAAATTATCGAAAATCTGATTGTTTCGGGTAATGAAAACCCAGTAGTGTCCGATATACTAGAACAGCTAGAGTTAGATTTTGGCGAAAAGTACTTATTTGAATACCCACTTGACGGAAGTGATATTCAAGTGATTAAAGAGACCACTAGTGGAATTGTAGACCTACCTAACGAAGAAAAGTCTCAAGTCATGAATAGGCTATGGGAAATAACTCTCGAAAAGGTAGACAGGACGATGCTCTAAATTAATGCTTTATAACAACACGCTAATAACAACATTTGGCAATCCCGGAGGGGATTATGAAAATCAATCAGTTTAACAATACCCCCCTCAAAACATACTCTGAGAGTCGGGTAACGAACACTACAGATAAGGCTCAGTCACAGAGTTCAACCTCTGCGCCGACTAGTGACGTGGTTAATGTTTCGTCGCAGGCAAAGCTACTTGGCACAGCCAGGCAGACTGCTGCAAACAGCCCGGATACTAGAGAGCAGAAGGTAAATGAGCTTAGAGATCAGGTTCGCGCTGGAACCTATAAGCCGGATATCCGCAAGACGGCTATGAACCTTGTCCGCGACGAAGTAGATTTCTTGCGCTAAAAGAAAAAAACACAAAAGAAAACGGTGAAACTCAAAAAGAGTCTCACCGTAAAGATAGAACTGAGCTTTATAAACGGGTAACTAATACCCGCCGTACAACCCGGCAACGCCCCTAACGGGATTCATCGTCTGCCGGGCGAAAGTGCGTGGGATATTTAGAATCCACTTGAGGAACCTGCATACCTCGACGCGCTTCCGAGTTGATCACGATAGGACCACCCAGATTCAAAGTTGTTTCATCCGGTCTTCCCGGAGGAATTGTTACAGTTACTAACACGCCTAATTGACGAACATTTTCAAGCCTGAGGACTCTTTTTTCAGCATCACTCAGTCTAACTTCATATTCATCCATAAAGCTGTACGGGTCGACGACGAGCAGGCCTAACCCTGGGTCCTCAATACTCTGCAACAATAAAAAAGGAGAATCATCTCTGATTTGAATCAGAGTGAAATCTCTTTTATCGTCAAAACCGATTAGACCACGGGAAAAGTAGATGATCGATTCGTCAGCGATCTCTCTTTCTCCAAGTCGAGTCCTGATTATTTTTTTTCTTTCTTTTGCCATAATTCGGTCGCAGCAAAGAGGTCCTGCTGTCTGTTTTCAAGCGCCATACGGTTCTGTTCTTTAATTTTGAGGTAAACCTCTTCCCTATAGACAGTAGTTTCTTGCGGTATCTCTAGGCCCAGCTTAACCTGCCGGCCCTGAACACTTAATACCGTAATCTTTATATTGTCATCTAGGTAAAGAGCTTCGCCCGGTCTCCGAGTCAGAATCAGCATATTCTCTTGTGTGTAAGTAATCCATATTGGATTGTTTTTTCTTCCATGAAAACATCCGCCACCTCAGCAAACTTTTCCGTTCACTAAAAATCTCATACCGCATCATTACCGTTACGGGCAAGCATTATACGGACAAGACTTTAAAATTTTGCTTATACATAGTTCAAAAGATTCATCTTCATAATCATCGAAGAGCTCTTGAGAACAGCTTCGTATACAATTTGCTGCTGGGTCAACTTGGTCATAAGCTCACCAACATCAATATCTTCAATGTGAGAGATTCGCTCACTTTCGTTCATCTGCAGACCGGAGAGAATATTGTCAGCCACAGCAAGCCTGTTTTCCCTACCACCCACATCAGCAACCCTTGTGAGCAAAAGTTCTTGAGACTTGTTAAGGCTGTCCAAACACTCCTGCACGCCGGACTGATTGTTCGTTTCAAGAAACGCAACCAGATTACCCATTGTTTCAAGAAGGTTCTGCGAAGCCTTGGAATTACTACCGGTAAGCATACTGTTGTTATTAAACACAGCACTGGCATTTGACTGCCCCGGAGCCTCATAGACTCCACCAAAAATATCTTTACCAACGTCATTGATCTTAACGTATTCATTTTCCTGAATCTGGACGTTTATTGCAGCAGTGTCAGGCCTTACTATGAACTGATCATTTGAGCTGAGTATATTAGTTCCGCCAGCTCCAGCATTAGAAAAAATTGTCAAAATTCCGCCGGGAATGCTCAAAACAGCATTTGAAGCTACTCCATCAGCAGTTTTCACATTACCCTCAACCCAATTAGTTCCTCCATCCTGACTGAAGGAATAACTAATGTTGGATTGAAGTCCGCCAGTAGAATCTATGCGGACAACCACATCGCCAGAGAAAACGCCTTCCGCATTGGTTCTGCCACCGCCAAGTGGAGAGTTCATCCCAACAACGTTCACAGCATCTTCATCATCGCCCATATACTCAGCGCCCGGCCTAACCCACATCCATGTTCCAGTAGAATCATTGGTGTTGGCTGCAGAGTTAGCACGAACAGTGGTCCCGGCTTCGAGATCCATCGTTACGCCGTCAAAATCTAAAGTATTCGCACCGGTAGCAAGAGTCTTAGTTATAAAAGTAGTTCCGCCATCCTTTGAATAGCGATAATCAAGATCCTGTGCTCCGACATCTCCGGAATCTAAAAATTGTACTACAATAGTCCGATCAGTATTTCCCTGAATGCTGAACTGCTGAGATGAAACAGCGGAATCGTTAGTTGTCATCCATAGAGTTTCATTAAAAGCATTCTGATCAACCTTATGCCCTGCGTAAATACTCTTACCTTCGTACTCCGTATTTGCCAGAGATATGAGCTGCTGAAAAAGCTGACGAGCTTCATAACTAATCTGCTCTCTATTGTCTGCGGTAATTGTTCCAGAAGCGGCCTGCTCGGCAAGCTCCTTAGCTCTGGTCACGATTGTTGAAGACTGAATGAGCGTATTGTCAGAAAGATTGAGCCATCCTTTGGCTGTATCAATATTGGTGCGGTACTGCTTTACAGTTGCAAGAGTTTCACGGTGGTTAAGAATACGCGCCATGCCAACAGGATCATCAGAAGGCTTATTTACCTTCTTCTGAGTCTGAGCCTGAATATTGCTCTCGACCAGATCCGTGAGCGACCTGTTCATATTAGACACGTAAGTGCCGAAAAGCATTTGTTGCGATACTCTCATAACCTTTCTCCGTTAACCCTGTTCATTAGTAACGCCACTTTAATTCTTCAGTCCTAATATGGTCTGAAGCATCTGGTCAGCGGTTGTAATCAGCTTTGCTGCAGCAGTGTATGAATGCTGGAATTTAATAAGGTTACTCATTTCTTCATCAATATTAACACCTGAAACTTCCTGCTGCCTTTGATTGAGGTCAGAAGCCAGCGTTTCCTGAAAATTATAATTAAATTTTGCGTTGCCAGTATCCGCTCCCACTGCGGAGACGGTTGAATCATAATACTCAATCAAAGTCTGAGTAGTGGTTCCATCAAATGGAGTTGTAATGGTTACATCTCCCTGAGCCATCTCTTTAATGCTGAGCGCAGAGGTATTATCTCCAGCGTTAGCCTCGCCTGCGCCATTAACATGTCCGGCATTAATATAACTGGCATCACCATTAATTGAGGGATTAAGTGTCAGATCTGCTGCACCATATCCTGCAAAAAAGGTATTCAAACCAAGTCCGGCAAATAACCCCGAAGTGTCAGTTCCCATCTGAAATTCATACCCGTCATTAGCATCAATCTGTATCTTATGATTAATGACTGAGGCATCCACATAGGTACCAAAAGAATCATTAATCGCAGTAACGACATCATTCAGTGAGTGCTGATCAGGATCAAAACTTTCAATCCCGGGAGGAACAATGCTGCTAAAATTAATTGTTCCGTATGATGCACCGGAAGCTAAATCTCCAGTGACTGAATCATAAAAGTACATCATGGAATTCCCAGATTCCAGTCTGTCAGCAAAAGGCAATCCCGAGGAACCGCTTCCAAGAGCAGTATCATCGGTTGAAACCGAATATGTTCCGGCCATTGATGTATGAGCCTTAAGACCTGATCCCTGCGAATGAATTCTATTTGTCTGCCAAGTCATCTCATTGGCCATGGAATCCATGCGGGCCTTATATTCACCAACATGCTGATCTCTAAAAGAAAACAAGCCTGTCAAAGTCCCGCCACTCAGCCTTCTCGAATCATCTTGTCCAGTGAAGGATGTCTGCGGAGTGATATTCTCTTTTGTTGAAGTATTCTTCACCCAGTAGAGCGCGCTCTTCGGAACAATTGTGAATCTATCACCTTTGCTGAAATCATTTACAGGAGAGGTACTTTCATCGCCTGTTTCTCCAAACCATATCTTAAGATCATCCACCTGGATGGCGTTATCTTCACCACGAGCAAGAAATGTCCTTGTGTTACCATCGGAATCCTTAAGCCATGTTGTGCCGCCATCAAGGGATACTCTAAACGAGGCAGCTCCGGCACCGGAACTAACTCCCATGCCATTATCAACAACATCAAGAGTATATTCAAATGCGCTTTCACCTTCGAAATATGCTTTACCGTCAAAATTGGATTCAGGAGTAAGGTTATTCTGGCTGCTAGGGCCATCATAAGAAAGACTAAAAGCCCTATCGCCATCAACAAGAGTCTGACCAGCCTTGGTCAGAATTGTCATATCTCCCTTACCGTTATCAAGGGTAGTGGTATCCATCTTTTCAGTAAGTTCGCGAACTAGACGCGCTCTTTCATCATAAAGAGCATTCGGATTATTCTGACCATCAATCTGTTCAACATTGATACGACCATTGAGGTCAGCAATTCTTTCTATCAAATCATTGGCGACACCAACGTCCTGCCGGATGTAATCCTCAACCTGCAACTGATAACGGTCCAGATTTTCCTGCATACCATTGATACTACTGATCATATTTCTTGAATCATCAAGTAACTGCTGACGCGAAGCTGCGTCATCCGGACGCTGAGAAAGATCCTGCCAATCATTAAAAAATGTAGTCAGGTTGGAGTTAATTCCATAACCGCTTGATTCGTTGAAAAGACTCTCAACGCTACGCAGGTTATTATATAATGTATCCCAGCGTTCGCGGTCAGTTGCCTTATCGTTGTAGCTATTCTCAATAAACTGATCAAAATTTCGGTAAACTTCAGCAGCTCTTACTCCGGTTCCGATCTGACCGGGCATCCCATTAATGCTGATACTTTCTTCAAGGCGCACATTACGACGAGAATACCCTTCAGTGTTAACATTCGCGATGTTATCACCAGTAACTTGAATAGAGGACTGCGAAGCAAATAGTGCTCCGCTTCCCAAGTTAAAAAGGGCATTCACTCCAGACATTACAATCTCCCGTTAATAAGCGTAGCAGGAGGAGCTACATTCTGGTATCTGCCGCGAGCGGAATAAACATTGTGACTCTTAGGGGTTATTTCGCGATGCAGAAAATCGAGCATTGAAGAGGACTGTTCGAGTAAAGCCTGTGCAAGTTGCTGATTCTTAGCAGCTTGAACTGCACAGGTCTGTTCCTGTCCATCCATCTTTAGAAGAAGCTTTTCAAGCCTGACTCTGTGTTCATCAGCAAGAGCCGGCAAAATATCTGTCAATCTTCCAGCAGCAGGGTCAACTTTTTGAACCAAAGCTCTCAGTGACATGCGTTCAGAGGCAATCTGGCGCATAAGATCCTGAATTACCATCTCCACAGAGGTTACTCCTTGTGGATCGTTCTTCATAAGTAAGGAAAATTCTTCCGTAAGAAGCATGGAAAGCAACAATACAGCTTTGGACTGCCTGCTAACATTTTCCTGTATGTACTTAATCATCTCATGCCTCCAGCCTGCTAAATAGCTGTTTTAATTTTACTTGCAATTAATAAATCTTAATCTATAAAAACCTATATTTACATTCCTGCAAGTTTCTTACCAATTACATCAGCAGTAACACCCTGCCCATAAACTTTCTTATCGTGTTCAAGTTCAATGCTTCGGGCTAAATTTTCAATTCTCGCCATAGCTTCTGGTCTGCTAAAAAAGGTTGCTTCCTGCACCGAGCCATTTTCAGCTGCAACTGCAGCCCCTGAATCAGAATTACCATTTTGGCGAGCTACTTTTCTTTCAACTCTTTGACCAAATGAAAAATCTGTATCATCCAGAGCTATTCCCGGCTTTGGAAGAGGTATTCCGGGAAGTCCGTTTAAGCCCACATTTTCATTAGCGGTGATTATGGCTCCTTCCTTTGTTCCCTTGCGACCAACTTCATCAAGAGTCTTAAGACCAGTGGAATTACCTGTTCCGGGCAAAGTTGCCTTGCTTGCACTATCAAGCTTAGATCTCAGCTGCTGGTAAAGCATATCGCCTAATCCGATTCCGCCACCATCAGCTAGCTTCTCGGAAAAATCTTTATCGAACATTGAAGTGTACTGTTCTTCATAATTATTCTTGAGGTAGCCGGACTTCTGAACACCTTTACGCATCTGCTGCCAGATCTTACCCATGAACACAGCTTCGAACTTCTTACATGCACTGCGAAGACCTTCTTCAACATTTTCTCCGCCTGATATTTTATCGTTGAGCGAATTCAGCTTATTCTTGAAGCCTAGAAGCTCTTGACCCTCAGCACTTGCCTGAGCTGTTGCGGAATCCTGTGCTGTGATAATCATGTTATATGACCTCCAATTGTGCGTGCAGTGCTCCGGCAACCTTCATTGTCCTAAGTATGGATATAAGATCGCGTGGTGTTGCGCCGATGGCATTCAACCCATCAACTAGTTCTTGCAAAGTGGCACCTTCAACCAGCATCAACCTATTGTTGTCTTCCTCAACCTGCAGTTCTGTTTCAGGAGTGGCAACAGTCTCCGCTCCGACAGGTGAGAACGGTCCGGGCTGGCTGACGTCTGCCCCTTCAGCTATGACGACCTGCAAGTTTCCGTGAGCAATGGCGACCCTGGTCAAACGTACATTCCGCCCAAGAACAATTGTCCCTGTTTTCTCGTCAACAACAACCTTTGCTTTGACATCAGGGTTGATTTCAAGATTCTCCAGAGAAGCCATGAGAGGAACCATGTTCCCTCGGAAATTATCAGGAATAGCCAGATCTACAGTAGAGGCATCAACTGGGGTGGCATAGTTCCCACCAATTGCGGTATTAACTCTTTTAACTACCTGCATGATGGTCCCGAAATCTGACATACCTAAATTAATGGTAATTTTTCTTTGCTTATTAAATTGAAATGAAACGGACCGTTCAATTGTCGCACCGTTAGGAATGCGACCGACAGTTACAACATTCTTAGATGCGGTTGCAGCTTCTCCTGTGACAGAAAAACCACCGACAGTAAGTGCGCCCTGAGCAAGAGCATAAACATTACCGTCTATACCTTTTAGAGGAGTAAGAAGCAGAACCCCGCCGAACAAACTGCTTGAATCACCGATGGATGAAAGAGTGACATCAAGAGGCGCTCCCGGCTTACCGGAAACAGGCATCTTAGCTGTTACCATTACAGCAGCAACGTTCTTAGGCTTGATAGAGTCACTATCAACTTGAACACCCATTTTTTCGAGCATGTTAATCATGGAAGTAATCGTAAACGCAGAGTTCGTTCCATCACCGGTTCCCGAAAGACCGACAACAAGACCGTACCCGACCAGAGCATTGTCACGCACACCACTGAAGGATGCTATATCCTTAAGTCTTACAGCTTCTGCTGATTGTGCATGCATGAATATGACGAACAAAAGTAGTACTGCTGCCATTAACCCTGCTGGCATGCCGTTCGTCCTATTAACGCGTTTCATCTTATCCTCCGGTTTTATCAACTGTGACTCGAAATGTTAAATTCTGTAGCAAATGAAATGATTAGAAAGGCCATACGTTATCAAGAATTCTTGAAAGCCATCCCGGTCTCTGCTTGTCTGCAAGAATGCCGCGTCCGTAAACTTCAATCTGAGCATCGGCAAGATAGCTAGACTGAACAGTATTAGTCGGCCCAATATCTCTCTGCCTAACAAGACCGCGTACAACCAGAACCTGAGTTTCATCATTGATTCTAACCTGCCTGGCCCCTTCAACCTGCATTACATTTCCTGGAAGAATTCTTACAACCCTGCAAGCTACCGAAGCTGTGAGAGTTGATTCATTCTTAGTTTCACCAGTACTCTTGAACTTGTTAGAAGTATCAGAGCCTATCAGTGGAGTATCTCCAGCATTACTTTTGAGATCAAATGGATCAACTGCACCCAGTACGCCTCCATAAAAATTTGATACGCTCATACCCGTTACATTTTCACGTTCGGCTTTAGAATTCGAAGTGTGCTTCCCCTTAGTGGTTTCAGTAACGGTCACAACTACGATATCGCCGATTCTGCGGGCTCTGTTATCATCAAAAAGATAGTCAGATCCGGCAGGAAGAAAAAGAGAGCCCGGATTACTGAGAGCTTCCGGTTCATATGAAACAGGAGGCGTCATAACCGGCATGGGTGTTGGAGTCTGCGTGGCAGGAGTGCATCCGGCACCTAAGAGCATTAATAGTGATACTGCCAATACTGATTTTTTCATTATTCCATCCTCCACTTGTACTTACCTAACTGAAACAGTCTGAGCATTGACAACTTTGCCAACGACTTTTCTCTTACTTTGCAAATTGCGGACCGTTATACTTTGTCCGACCCCCGCATCCTCTAAAGCCTCTACAGGAACGGTCAGTCTAATATGCTTTCCCTTGAAAACCAGAGAGACTCTATCTCCCTTCGAAATAACCGGTGCAGGCTCTATGGAAGACTTCATTATGGGCTGACCTGTTCCAACTGGAATTTTGATTCTCCAAGGTCCGCCTTTACCATCCCATGCTCTGTTACCCATGTGAGCCATATTTTTATTTTTCCAAGTAATCAGGTCTGGTGTGATAACTTCCTTACGGTTCAGAGGGCGAACCGGACAAGGAACAGGCTTCCAGAGATCTACAAAAACTCCGCCTGAAATAGCCCTTAAAACCCGCCCATCAACGCTCACTATTTCCATCTTGAAAGAATTATTACCGGGAACTATTGTACGTGTAATTTTAATCTTCAGACTATCCATTGAATCTGCGTAAAAGAGATGGTCCGGCAATTTAAAATTTCTAAACTTATAATCTCCCCCCATTGCTACAGCGTGTGGAGTCAAAACCTTGACAACAACCCTTTTGAGCTGTTCTTCGTTCATAACCCTTCCGCCAGACTGAACAGTCAAAGTGGGGGGAAGCACGCAATGGGAAATCATATCACCTAGGTAATGCTTCAGAATAACCTTAAGCTTTTTGCTATTCACCCTTACAGGCTTACGCCCGGCAGCAGGAGCATTCCACAATTCTACATCTGAAAGATCTCGCTTGGTGTTTGCGGCTAAATCACCATAAAACTCTGCGATATCACCAAGTAAAACTCTAGGACCATCAACCGTAGCAGCAGATTTAATAACAATGCGCCAATCGGAATTCTGCTTAGTTGCAGCATCAGCGGAAACTACGACGAGAGCAGTTATAGCTGCAATCACCAAAATCATAACCGACACCCTGCACAGGTTTATATATCTTTCTGCTAAGGTCATGAGAGTCACCTCTTTCCATGTTTGCGAAGCCGGTAATACCGCTAGCTTGCGATATTACCCAACGCCCGGATTATCGTTTGGTGTTGATAGCTGTCTGAAGCATAGAATCAGATGTCGTGATTGCTTTTGAGTTAGTCTCATAAGCTCTCTGACCGACAATAAGTCCTACCATTTCATCAACAAGCTCTACGTTAGAACCTTCTAGATATCCCTGAGCGATGGTACCGAATTGATCATCTCCAGGGGTTCCCTCAACAGGCGTGCCCGAAGCTTCTGTCTCTACGTAAAGATTTTTACCAAGAGCATTGAGCCCTGCTTTATTAATGAACTCATAGATTGGAATATCTACGGAGGACAATTCAACACCATTTTCATCAAGAGCGGCCATATGTCCTGTTTCAGAAACAACGACATTTACAGCTTCCGAAGGAACAATAAATTCAGGCTGTAAGGTATAGCCGTTAGAGGTCACAACGCGGCCTTCATTGTCTAAGTTAAAAGCACCGGACCGAGTATAAGCATCATCCCCGTTGTGATCAATTTTGAAAAAGCCATTCCCTTCAATCGCAAGGTCAAGAGGGTTACCAGTGCTTTCAAAAGATCCCTGAGTAAAGAACTTATGGATACTAACCTGCTTAACACCCATACCAACTTGGAGACCGGTAGGGAGTCTGTTTCCACCCTTTGTCTGGGTACCTGCAATCTGCATGGTCTGGTACATAAGATCTTCAAATTCAACTCTACTTTTCTTGAAACCCTGCGTATTTACGTTGGCAAGGTTATTCGAAAGAACATCGATGTGAGCCTGCTGAGCAACCATTCCTGTTGCGGCAGTCCATAGTGAACGCATCATAATCTCATCCCCCTTTGTTACGTTGTCTGGCCGACCTTCTGAATGACCTTAGTATCCAGGTCGTCAGTGCTGGTAATCATTTTTTGATACATTTCAAAGCTGCGCTGGCTTTCAATCATTGCAACCATTTCATTAATAACTTCAACATTGGATTTTTCAATATACCCTTGAAGAATGTCCCCGGTTCCAGGAACGACTTCACCTTCTATCGAATATAAATTTTCACCCTCTTTTTTGACAGTACGAGGATCAACAGCCTGTACATAGTCGAGCTGGGCAAGCTCCTGATCATTAGCGCGAATAAATCCGCCTTCATCAATAGTAACTTCGGCCCGTGGAGGAATTAAAACTGGTCCCCCAGCTGCCAACACAGGATAGCCCTGCTCGGTAATCAGATTTCCCTCAGGAGAAAGGGTAAATACTCCATTTCGAGTATAAAACTCTCCGCCATCCTTTTGGACCTTGAAGAAGCCGTCTCCTCGGATAGCTACATCCAGTGAGTTATCGGTTTTCTGGAGTGACCCCTGAGCCATATCGATAACTTCTTCAGATAGCCTAGGACGCGCCATAAGCCTTGGCTTTGGGAACATGTTTTTGTCCCGAATAAAAGGCTTTGCATCCACAACGTAGTCATGTGCGAATTTAACAAAGGTATCTTCGAACGCACATGTGTCACGTTTAAAGCCTGTGGTATTAACGTTAGCCAAATTATTGGCGCTAATACTAACCCTGTGTTCATTGGACATGGCCCCGAAAAGAGCACTGTATATACTGGTTTGCATCTATTTTCTCCTAAAAAAGGCTATTGCTTGAAACTCTAGTTGCAAACAACAGGCCAATTCATAAATAAAAGAAAACGATGTAAATGAGAGCATGATTAAGGATGGAGGATAAGCTGGAAGGAAAACAGGTGATCCAACAGGAGAACAAAAAAATCCCGACTAAGCTGATGCTTAATCGGGATAATTAAAAGCTATATGAAAGAAGAAACTATGCAGTATAATGAATAACAACTCCAGAGGACGCTTCGGGATAAGTGCCCTGAGTTGCGTCAACCGAAATCCCACCAACCGAAGGAAGAGGCTGAATACCCTGAGTGGCATCTACCGAAATAATACTACCTGTGACGTTGTCAGAAACAAACCCCATAGTGGCTTCGACACTTCTAGTTCCTTGTGTGGCAGGTGAAATTTCTACATGCCCTGCTGGCCCGGGTTCGAAATGACCGGAATCTCCAGCACGAATATGCCCGGGAGGTCCTGCGACAATGTGCCCGGGAGGCCCTGCTACAATATTATCTGTAAGTATTGGCATAATACACTCGCTCAATTTATTTGTTATCTATGTATAAAATAACACATGATCAGAACAAGTCAAATAAAGCATAAAAAAGTTAAAAAAAGTTGATAAAGGGGATCATTTTCCCATTCAGAATACCATTTGCAGACCCCCTATCTTATATGATAATAATGTCATACGAAAAAGCGGTTTTTCCACCACGCATCCCCTTCACTCTTAGAGCCTTAAGGATTAAAAAAAATCACAAGGCTTGACATTGCAAAATGATGCGCCTAAGTTGCTGTCCTCGGTGCGAATGTATTTTAGTGTTTATTTTTTAGGTGCGGACTTAGGCTTTGTTGGCCTTAACTCACATCTTAACTGTCGCATCGGGCCTCAAACTGTGACCTTTTGTAGGGTTGTAAGATGCTGAGGTGGGCCTTTTTCAGGTCCACTTTTTTTTATTTTGGTCGCCATGCGACAAGAAAAACGGGGAATATCGTGGATCAAGGCTCATTAGCCAAAAAAATAAGTGAATTCGTGGAACCGGCAATCGAGTCCATGGGTCTTTCACTTTGGGGCGTTGAAGTAACTTCATCAAATCGCCCTGTAGTTATCCTTTATATAGATAGCGAAACTGGGGTCAGCATTGATCAATGCTCTAAGGTTAGCAAGGACGTCGGACTTATGCTTGAAGTCGAAGAAGTAATCGACAATGCATATGTTCTTGAAGTGTCCTCCCCCGGTTTAGAACGCAAATTTTTCAAACCTGAACAGGTTACAGCAAAGATCGGTAAAAAGATCGAAGTTGTACTCACAATACCCTTGGTGGACCGTAGAAAATTCCGCGGAATCGTAACCGAAACCGACGAAGACGGCCTCACACTTCAGCTTGAAGATCAGGAAGATCCAATAAAGTTGGAATGGGACAGAATTAGAAAAGCAAAACTCATTCACGAGTTTAAATAATAATAATCAGGAATTTATCTGGCTTGTCGGTACACATTTTGTGCATTGAACAAAGTACCGGAGCGGAGGAGCGATATGGGTTCTGAACTCAAGAAAGCGATTGACCAGATCAGCAAAGACCGTGGAATCGATAGAGATCTACTAGTAGATACTCTCGAAGAAGCAGTCCGTTCTTCTGTAGCACGCAAATACGGCGATGCTATGGATATTGAAGTCAATTACAATGAAGAAGTTGGTGAGATTGAAGTATACCAGTTTAAAGTGGTAGCTGCAGAAGTCACTGACGAAATCAGCGAAATTGTACTTGAAGAAGCGAAAGAGCATGATCCTAACGTTCAGGTCGATGACGAAATGGGCTTTAAGCTCAAAATCGAAGACCTCGGAAGAATCGCTGCACAATCCGCAAAACAGGTAATCATTCAGCGTATGCGTGATGCAGAGCAGGAAATTATCTACGATGAATACAAGAGCCGCACTAACGAAATCGTTAGCGGTATTATTCAGCGCAGAGACCGTTCTGGCTGGATTATAAATCTTGGAAGAACTGAAGCTGTTCTGCCTAAAAGTGAGCAGATTCCTCGCGAAAGATACAAACGCGGAGATAGAGTTCAGGCTTTCCTAATTGATGTTCAGAAAGAAGCTCGCGGGCCACAGATTACTGTCTCCCGTTCACACCCTGATTACATGACAGCACTTTTCAAAAGAGAAGTACCGGAAGTTGACGATGCAACAGTAAAAATCATGGGCGTTGCTCGTGATCCGGGCCTTCGTGCCAAGGTTGCCGTAAACTCACTGGACAGAGATGTTGATCCAGTCGGAGCATGTGTAGGTATTCGTGGTTCCCGTATCCAGAACATTGTTCAGGAACTTCGCGGAGAAAGAATCGATATCGTTGTTTGGAGCCAAGACATTGCTGTCTACGCTCAGAACGCACTTTCCCCTGCTGTCATCGCAAGAATCGCAGTTGATGACGAAGAGAAGATTCTTGAAGTTGTAGTTCCAGACGATCAGCTTACTGTAGCTATTGGCCGCAAAGGGCAGAATGTTAAACTGGCTTCGAGACTGCTTGGTTGGAAAATAGATATCTTCACAGAGAGCCGCTACGGTGAAATGAACGCAGCAAGCAAAGGCATGGACCAGCTTGCAAGTGTTGCTGAAATAAACCTTGATAACTTTTTTGCTGCCGGCTTCGAAACTGTTAACCAGATTGCCCGTGCTTCTGAAGAAATACTCATGGTCATTGAAGACATGACTCCTTCAAAAGTGTCCGATATCAAATCAGCTATTAAGCTTCTTGGTATGGGTGACGATGACGCGGACTACTTGGATGACATGGAAGTAGCGGAGGCACCAGTTGAAGATACTTCAGGAGATGAAGAAACTCTTGAAGTGGAAGAAACAGAAGCTGAAGTAGACGTTGAGGATGAAGCTGAAGTAGGCGTTGAGGCTGAAGCTGAAGAAAACAACTCCGAAGAAGATCAAGCTTCGGAAACAGATACAAGAATAAGTGAGTAATTGTCTTTGACCGGAATGGATAGCACTGACAAGGATTATCCTGTCAGATCGTGCGTGATTTGCAGGCAGCGATTTGCCAAAAAAGACCTATCCAGGTTTGTTATCGGCAAGGAAACTTCCGATGACAAATTAATTTCGGACAGCAAAAAGATAATGCCAGGACGCGGATACTATGTCTGCGGAAGCGATAAATGTCAGGACAAATTTAATTTTTTTAAGCCGCGCAAGAAGAAATTTAGGGGGTAGTGATATATGACTGCAAAGATAAAAGTTAAGGAATTGGCCGCCGAACTAGGCGTCAATCCCAAAGATATTCTTCAAAAGTTGCGAGACTTAGGAGTACAGGCCAAAAGCACTGTAGCTGACATCGATGAAGACTCAGCCAAGGCTGTTCGCAAAGAACTTTCAGGAGCATCTGCAAAGGTAACTCAGAGAGAAGTTCAGCCCGGTGTTATTGTGCGTCGCCGTAAAGGCGCTCCTGCTCAAGCAAACGCTGATACTCCAGAAGCTGAGAAGCCAAAGGAGAAGGACTCTGACGCTACCGAAGAGGTAGCTAAAGAAACTCCTGCAAAGAAGCCTGCTAAAAAAGCTGCGGAAAAGAAAGCTGCTGATGGATCTAAAGTAGAAGAGAAAGCTCCTGCTAAAAAGAAGAAGCCTAAAAAGAAGGCTCCTGCTAAAGCTGAAGTGCCTCTTGCAAAAGTTATCAAGCCAGAAGATCTTGAAGCTAAAAAGCAAGAAGAAGCTCCTGCTAAAGAAGTAACTACTCCGGTTGAGAAAGCGGAAACACCCCCATCTGCAGAACCAGCCAAAGAAAAAGCTCCGAAAAAAGAAGCTGCAAAGAAGCCTGCTGCAGATAAAGGCAAGCCTTCTAAAGATACAGCCGACAAAAAAGAAACTAAGCCTAAAGACGCTGAGCCTAAAAAGAAAAAGCGTAAAAAGAAGAAAGAAATCGAGCCGCCTAAAGTTAAAGTTATTTCAAGGCCCGATCCAAATCTTCAGGCGGCACAGCGTGCTGCTGAAGGCCCTTCAGGCGGAAGAAGACCATCTCCCGGCGCAAGGCCTAGCGGCCCTGGTGGAAGACCTGGTGGTCCTGGTGGAAGACCTGGCGGACCTGGCGGAAGACCTAGCGGTCCCGGCGGAAGACCTGGTGGACCTGGCGGAAGACCTAGTGGACCCGGCGGACCTGGTGCAAGACCTGCTCCTGCAGGAAGACCAGTTCCAGGAGCTCCTCAGCCTGGTGCAGACGACGGCCAGAGTAAGAAAAAGAAATTTAAGAAAGATAAGCGCGTCGTTGAGTTTGGTAAAGACCATAAGAAGACCGGTCAAGAACGCGATATGGAAAGCAAGTTTCGCCGTAAGAAAAAGGGCAAAAAGGGTAAACGTCAGGAACAAGAGCCTGTCGTCCAGAAGCCGCTTAAGGCAGCGAAGCGTAAAGTTAAATTCAACGAAGCAATCAGATTGGCCGATATGGCTCATCAGATGGGACTTAAAGCGCAAGAACTTATCAAAACGCTCTTCGGTCTCGGAGTCATGGCTACAATCAACCAGTCACTTGACCTTGATACAGCCACTTTGCTTGCAGCTGAATTTGAATACGGAATTGAGAATGTATCCTTCTCCGAAGAAGAATTGCTCGTTCCAGCTACTGAAAAAGATGATGAAAAATCACTTAAGGCTCGTCCTCCCATTGTTACAATTATGGGACATGTTGACCACGGTAAAACATCACTGCTTGACGCCATCCGTCACAGTACCGTTACCGATGGAGAAGCTGGCGGCATAACACAGCATATTGGTGCTTACCACGTAACCACCGCTCGCGGAGATATCGTATTCCTTGATACTCCAGGGCATGAAGCTTTCACTACAATGAGAGCACGTGGAGCTCAGGTTACTGATATCGTAATCCTCGTCGTCGCAGCTGATGACGGAGTTATGGACCAGACCCGTGAAGCAATAAGCCATTCTAAGGCTGCCGGAGTTCCCATTGTTGTTGCAGTCAACAAAATGGATAAGGAAGGCGCTAACCCAGAAAAAGTCCAGCGTGAACTTGCTGACTACGACCTCGTACCAGAGGACTGGGGCGGAGATACAATGTTCGTTCCTGTATCAGCTAAACAGCGTACAGGTCTCGATCACTTGCTAGAAATAGTTCAGCTTCAGGCTGAAGTCCTTGAGCTTAAAGCTAACCCTGACAAAGCCGCTCGCGGTAACGTTGTTGAAGCGAAGCTTGATAAGGGACGTGGTCCTCTAGCTACTATCCTGATTCAAGAAGGAACCATCAATCAGGGTGATCCTTTTGTTTGTGGCCTATACCACGGACGAGTCAGAGCAATGTTTAATGATCGCGGTCAAAACATTAAGACAGCAGGTCCTGCTTTCCCTGTTGAAATTCAGGGATTTGACGGAATACCACAAGCAGGTGATGAATTCATCTGTGTCTCTGACGATAAAAATGCTCGTAAGATTGCTCAGGAACGTAAGCTGAAACATCGCGAACGTGAACTGGCTGGCAAGTCTAAAGTGACTCTTGAGTCATTCCTTGCTTCCAAACCTGATCAGAAAGTGCAGAACCTCAACGTTGTCCTCAAAGCTGACGTTCAGGGTTCACTTGAAGCAATCGCTGAAGCTCTCGCAAAACTTGCTACTGACGAAATTAAAGTTGACGTCATTCACGGCGGTGCAGGTGCAATCACAGAATCAGACATTCTGCTAGCATCAGCAAGTCAGGCTATCATCATTGGTTTTAACGTAAGACCTACTGTTAAAATTAAAGAAGTGGCTGAACGTGAACAGGTAGAAATTCGTTTCTACGACATCATCTACAAGCTCGTTAGCGAAATTAAAGATGCGATGGCTGGTATGCTCTCTCCTGATATTAAGGAAGTATACCTCGGTCAGGCAGAAGTTCAGCAGACCTTCTCTGTACCGAAAATCGGAACAGTTGCAGGTGTTAAGGTTGTAGACGGTAAGCTCACAAGGCATGCTAAAGTTAGACTGCTTCGTGAAGGAGTCGTAATCTACACAGGAACCTTGACCTCACTGAAACGATTCAAAGATGACGCCAAAGAAGTTGCCAAAGGGTACGAATGTGGTGTTGGACTTGAAAGATACAACGACATCAAAGAGGGCGACGCAATTGAAGCCTTCGAAGAAATTGAAGTCGCAAGAACTCTCGAATAGCAATTATAAGGGGCGGCAAATGCCGCCCCTTTTTTAACTTTCAAGCACAAAATGATAATCGGCGTACTTTCACTTGAATTCAGACTTCACGGTAACAATTCTCTTAAAGGCAAACGAAAGATCTCACTTAGCCTGAAACAAAAATTGCGCAATAAATTTAATGTCTCCGTATCAGAAATAGAAGCGCAAGACTCCCACGAAAAACTAGTTCTAGCTGTAGTGACAGTCGCGAACGAAACACGTAAAGTTGAAAGCAGATTATCAAAAGCTCTTGCGATGGTTGAAGCCATTTCACCAGCAGAATTGATAAATTGCGAAACAGAAATTTTTAGTTCCTGATCGTTTCGGTCAGGATAATTTTTTTTAAAGGTACATAGATATGAAAACGTCCACATCACGCCGCTCCATAAAAATGGGTGACATGATTATGCGAGAACTCGCTACAATGCTAATTGAAGATGTTGCTGATCCACGCCTCGAAATGGTTTCAATCAGTGGTGTTAGAATCAACAAAGATCTTAAATACGCAGAAGTTCTTTTCACCCTTTCAGGTGACAAAGAAAAGATCGCCGCCGCTCAGCAAGCTTTACAGAAAGCAGCCGGCTACATGCGCAGCACACTCAGTAAGCGCCTAAGAGTGCGACAGGTTCCGCTACTCACATTCGTTCACGATAATTTTCTCGAGGAGATGGTCTATGGACAATCCATTGAAAGAAATCTGCCAGATTCTTAAGGGTGAAGACGATTTTCTTATCGCTTCTCACTATCACCCTGACGGTGATGCGCTAGGTTCTACAGCCGCCCTCGGATTCATTTTAAAAGCTCTCGGAAAACGCTTTCGTATTTATAATCAAAGCGGCGTTCCTGAAGCTATGAAGTGGTTTACCCTTCCCTCTACTATGCTGACCGAAATCCCTAAGGGGTTCGACGGCTGGTATATTATTCTAGATTGCGGTGACGCAGCACGAATGGGTGAAACTCTCATGAATGCGATGGACCCTGAAAAGTCCATCAATATCGATCACCACATGGGTAACTCTGATTTTGCTACCATCAACTGGGTTGATACAAACCGCCCAGCTGTTGGTGAAATGATTACACTCATTGCCCGTGAACTTAAAATTTCACTTTCCGGTCCAATTGGCGAAGCAATATACCTATCTATCGCAACCGATACAGGCTTCTTCACCTATGGCAACACGAAGCCTGAAACGCTTGAAATTGTGGCTGATATTCTCAGACACGGTTTACAGCTAGATGAGTATGTTCCGAAAATTCGCAATCAATGGTCGATGAAACGTATCAAACTCTGGACCATAGCTCTTTCTAAAATTGAGCTGTTCCATGATGACCAAACAGCAATGATATTCGTCACTCAGGAGATGCTCACCGAAACAGATACCGGTGGCCCTGACTGTGAAGGATTAGTTAATTTTATCAGAAGAATTCGCAATGTTCGCGTTGCAATAGTTGTTCGCGAAGATACCCAGCACAGATTTAAATTCAGCCTGCGTTCATCAGGCCCTGATAATGTGCAGGTCGTAGCGTCCACTTTCGGCGGCGGCGGACACAGAAACGCCAGTGGCGGAATGATCGAAAATACTTCAGAGTATGTACGCAATAGGCTTACTGAAACTCTTTCTGAAAAGCTTTACAATATATAAAGGAACATCCTGTGGGAAGAAAACCTCGCGTAAGCCCTTTTCAAAAACATGGCGTGCTTGTACTGAATAAGCCAACCGGACCAACTTCAGCTGATTGCCTTAACACTATTAAACGTGAATTAAAGCAATCTAAGATTGGACATGCCGGAACATTAGACCCTCTCGCCGAAGGTGTTTTGCTTGTGATGCTTGGCCAGGCAACTAAACTTGGACCATATTTGATGGGACAAGATAAAATTTACTCTGGAAGTCTGATAATCGGAAGAACTACTGATACTTACGACATTCAGGGAGCAGAAACTTCGTCCAGTGATGTTTCAAACATTACAGAAAAGATGGTCGAAAACGAAATTTTAGCATGGAATGACTTGACTAGTCAGGAGGTTCCTGCATATTCGGCAGCTAAGCACAAGGGTAAACCACTCTATGAGCTTGCTCGAAATGGCGAGGAAATTCCTGTCAAAATAAAGAGCATTAAAATTTTTGATGGTAAACCGCTAGAAGTGAGTCTGCCAATGGCCCGTTTTCGAGTAGGGTGCTCTGCCGGCACCTACATTCGCTCCCTCGTCCACAGCTTGGGGATACGGCTCGAATGCGGCGCAGTAATGGAATCGCTTAAGCGTGAAGAAAGCCGACCGTTCACGTTGGCTGAAGCACATGATTTAGATGAGGTTCTTAACGATCCTGACGGTTTTGAGAGTCGTATTATCCCGATTGCGGATGCTCTTCCTCATTGGCCAAAATTCACTGTGGGTGAAAAAATGGCCGCCGATATCAAGAACGGAACAAGAATCCCAGTCGAAAATGTGCCTGGTGCACCTGGTTTAATCGTAATTGAAGGTGATAGAGCTATGTTTCTTGACCCCGAAGGTATTCCGCTTTCATTAGCAGAAGCCAAATACGTTGATAACAACTTGCACTGGACTGTTCTTCGCGGCTTGTGGGGTTGATTCCCTGTGGGATTTAGACTTCTAGCACAAACAAACATTCGTGTTACGGAACGCGAAGGAGGGTACCGCTGTGGTAATGACCGCTGAAGATAAGGCAAAAGTAATTGAGGAATACCAGTTAACACCAGGAGACACAGGTTCTCCAGAAGTACAGGTTGCACTCCTGACAGCTAGAATTTTGTATCTTACAGGCCACTTTAAAGATCACAAAAAAGACTTTCACTCACGCACTGGCCTCCTGAAAATGGTTGGACAGCGCAGAAACATCTTGAAATACCTGAAGTCTAAAGACATTCAGCGTTACCGTGATCTTATCGCAAGACTTGGTCTTCGCAAATAAGCAGTTGTTTAAGGGGAGGAGCGATCCTCCCCTTTCTTTTTTATATGCCCTGAAATTATATTTCCTTAATTCTGTACATTTTATAATGTTCGAATCATACGAAAGTAATTTACAAGGCAAATCAGGCAAACACACTTTTAGTACTTTATTGAGTCCGCAGAAACTCTGTTAAAGGCGCTTAACAAATACTAAAAGATTAACGGTTTCTGGCATCCCCTTATGGATTTTTAGTTGGCTAAGGAAAGGGTTCAGATTTATCTGAAATCTTCCCTGAGCCGGCTAGAAAATTCGGGCTGTTTCGGATTCCGTTTTTCCAAAATTATTTACAACCAAACTCATGAGGAGTTTAAATGTTAGTACCTTTTGAAAAAACCTCAGTAATGGGCCAAGTAGGCACATTAGACATCAAGCTCGAAACAGGCCGTATGGCTAACCAGACCAACGGTACTGTTCTTATTCAGTCCGGTGGAACAGTTGTTCTTGTAACTGCTGTAAGCATGGCAACCAGTGAGCCTAGAGACTTTTTTCCTTTGACTTGTAACTATCAAGAAAGAACTTACGCAGCAGGCCGTATTCCCGGTGGTTACTTCCGCCGCGAAGTAGGTCGTCCTTCTGATCGTGAAACTCTCGTTTCTCGTCTTATGGACCGTCCTATCCGCCCAATGTTCCCTAAATCTTTCACCGACGAAGTACAGGTTATAGCAACTGTCCTTTCCGCTGATAAAGAAACCAATCCTGATGTTTTAGCAATGACCGGAGCTTCTGCAGCACTGCATCTCTCCGACATGCCTTTCAACGGCCCAATCGCCGCTGCAAGAATCGGTATGGTTAACAACGAATTCGTTCTCTACCCTACATATAGTGGAATAACTGACGGCAGCGACCTGAACCTAGTATTCGCAGCAACTCGCGAAGCTGTAATCATGGTTGAAGGTAGCGCTCAGTTCCTTTCTGAAAACACAATCGCTGAAGCACTTGAATGGGGACATGAGAAACTTGCCCCAATGTTCGACCTTCAGGACGCTCTCAGAGAAAAAGTCGGCAGACCAAAAAGAATAATTGCTGATGTTGTAAAAGACGAAGAAGTTATTACTCTTGTCTCTGAAAACTTTGCTGCAGACCTTGACGCAGCCCTGACTATTCCTGAAAAAATGACTCGCAGAGCTGCAAAATCTGAAGTTAAAAAGAACGCAGTTGCACTCATCACCGAAAAATTCCCAGAAGAGCCAAAAAGAGCTAAAGCTGTAAGCGAAGCTATGGGCGCTCTTGAGAAGAAAATCGTTCGTGGACGTATCGTTGAAAAAGGCATCCGCATTGATGGTCGTGATTTGACCACAGTTCGTGACCTTGCCATGGAAGTCGGCACTCTGCCAATGACTCATGGTTCCGGTTTGTTCCGTAGAGGTGAAACTTCTGCTCTTGCAATTTGTACTCTCGGTAGCTCACGCGACGAACAGAGATTTGAAACTTTAATCGGTAACGATACCAAACGTTTCATGCTCCATTACAACTTCCCTCCATATTGTGTTGGTGAAGCTAGATTCCTTCGTGCTCCATCACGCCGCGAAATCGGACATGGAATGCTTGCTGAGCGCGCTCTGACTCCAGTTCTTCCTTCAGCTGAAGACTTCCCGTTCACAATACGAGTAGTTTCCGAAATAATGGATTCTAATGGGTCCTCTTCAATGGCTTCTGTTTGTGGTACTACCATGGCTCTTATGGACGCAGGTGTACCAATCACAGCTCCTGTTGCTGGTATCGCAATGGGTCTTTGTCAGGAAGGCGACGAATTCTACGTATTGACTGACATCCTCGGCGACGAAGATGCACTCGGCGATATGGACTTTAAGGTGGCTGGTAGTGAAGAAGGTATCACTGCAATTCAGATGGATATCAAAATCAGCGGAATCCCTGCTGAAGTTCTTCGTAAAGCACTTGCACAGGCTAAAGACGCTAGAATGCTTATCCTGAACGACATGAAAGAAATCATTGCTGAGCCAAGAAAACAGCTTTCCGTCAATGCTCCTCAGATGCAAGTTGTTAACATCAACCCTGAGAAGATCAGAGACCTGATCGGACCTGGCGGTAAAAATATCAAGGCGATCACTGCTGAAACTGCAGCGGACATCGACATCGAAGATTCCGGTAAAGTTTCCATTTTCGCACCGACACTCGAGTCTCTTACTAAGACTGTACAGATGGTTGAATACTATGACCAAACTGCAGAACTCGGTAAGAACTACGTAGGAACAGTTAAAAAGATCCTCGAAATCGGCGCAATCGTTGAGATTCTACCTGGCCTCGAAGGACTTCTTCACGTTTCCCAGATTGACGTTGAACGCATTGAAAACGTAACAGACGTTATCCAGCTCGGTCAGGAAGTAACTGTTAAGGTTGTTGAAGTTCAGCCTAACGGACGCATCAGACTTTCCCGTAAAGCATGGCTCATGGAGCAGGCTGGACAGGAAGTAGACCTTGATAGATTCAAAATGCCTAGCGGCGGACGCCCTCCAAGAGGCGGACCTCGTGACGGTGGTCGCGGTGGACGTAGATAAGTTTAATTACTTATAGATAATTTAAAAGGCTCTGAAATATACATTGTATATTTCAGAGCCTTTTTTTAAGTCTTAAATAAAACTTCTTAACTATAAAATATAAACAACTAAAAAGTTTTAGCAGCCTATCCTCAGCTCTTAGAAGAGTGGCCCTTAGCGGATCTAAGGATGCGGATAGTGAAACTCCCCCTGTTTCCAAAGGGTTCAACCCGCCGAAGGCATCCCCCCTAATTGCCCTTAACTTCCTGCTTACCTTCTTCATATCCCTGCTTAAAATCATCTGGAGCTTGTTTCACAGTTTCGGTCGCCTTGCCTGTTTCTTTGCCCATCCATGAACATGCAGGGATCACGGAAAACATAAACATTGCCAGCAGAATCATACAAATTGTTTTTTTCATGAAGCACTCCTTTAATTATCCAATTTCAATCAAACAACCAAAAAGTTTTGGGAGCCTTGCCCCACCCTACCCCCTAATTACAACCTTTCATCAATAACGCGTTTGGTCTTTGCAAAACTTCGAGGCAACAAACCGGGCTTAAGTATTTCAACATTTGCCCTGACAAGAATAAATTTACGAATTCTATCACAAATGGCTTTTGCAAGGTTTGCGTCGTTGTCAGCAGATACACCGGGCTGGCGCTCAACGTTGACTGTCATGTGATCAAGACCTTGCCGGCGTTCGAGCAAAATTTGATACTCAGAGCTTGCTTCGGGGAAAGCCTCAAGCACCGATCCAATCTGGCCGGGATAAATATTTACAGCCCTGAATATAAACATATCATCACTGCGACCGGAAATCATATCATGGCGGGGCATAGAACAGCCACATGCACATTCTCCAGGAATAATGCGAGTCAAGTCACGGGTACGGTAACGTACGAGCGGAGACGCCTCTTTACTAAGCGTAGTAACAACAAGCTCACCTATTTCGCCATCAGCGACAGGTTCGAGAGTAACTGGATCGATAATTTCGGCGATATATTGATCACCCCAGTAATGAATTCCGTCCTGCGCCTGACACTCAATACCTGCTCCCGGTCCGTATAATTCAGTCATACCTGATATGTCATGACTGGATTCTAAGCCCAGGGATTCTTCAAACTGCCTACGCATTTTAGGAGTATGAGCCTCACCACCAAAAATACAACGCTTAAGCTTGAGTTTTTCAGTCAATCCGGCTTTGTTAGCTTCTTCACCCAGTAACAGCGCCATTGAGGCTGTTGAACAAAGGCATGTAGCCTCGAGATCAACTAAAATTTGCAACTGGATTTCGAGCATTCCCGGACCTACAGGTAAGGTCATTGCTCCGAAATGTTCTGAGCCGAGCTGAAACCCTGCCCCCGCGGTCCATAGTCCGTAGCCCACACAAACTTGCACCCTATCAAGAGTTGTAAGTCCGGCAAGTTCGTAACAACGAGCAAACATATTTTTCCAAGTGTCGATGTCTCGCTGAGTATAGGATAAAATTTTACGTTTGCCAGTTGTTCCACTTGAACCGTGAATTCTGACTACATCTTCTTCTGGCACGGAAAGAAGCGGAAGCGGATAACCTTCTTTCAGGTCATTCGCCGTGGTGAACGGGAGTTTCCTTATGTCATCCAGTGTTTTTATATCACCGGCTTCAATGGAGTTACCTTTGAAGTGAGCAGCATAAAAAGGACTGTTCCGTGAAGTATGAGATACCGTCCACTTGAGACCCTCAAGTTGCTTTGCGGCCAATTCGTCCGGTCCAAGCTCTGGAATAAATCTATATTTGCCGCCCATTTCTATCTCCTTGAAAACTTGTTCTATCCCGCTAACTATCGTATTCACACCCGAGTGACTTTATTAAACTAATTTTTTTTGCAGGAAAACCCGAAATATTCGCGGCAACCTGATTAACGAGCTATTATCCCCGGTAATTTTATGAATGTATATCCCGCAGCCATTTCAAACACAATGCTATGCAGTGCAGTTTTAATCGGTGCAGTTCTGGGCAGTTTCTATGCATGCGCTGTCTACCGCTACATTGCAGGTCAAACGTTAGTAAATCCACCCCGCTCAATGTGCCCTGACTGTGGATACCAGATCAAGTGGTATGAAAACATCCCACTGCTGAGCTATATCTTTCTCAAAGGAAAATGCTCAGCCTGCGAAGTTACCATCAGCCCGATGTATCCTGTCATTGAATGTGCTTCCATTCTTTGGGCAGTACTACTGATGTTTGCATATGGCCCGTCGCTTCAATGGATAATATATATGTTCTTTGGCGGCCTGATGATTGTAGCATCATTTATTGATCTAAAGACCTTCATCTTGCCCGATATCATTACCATTCCCGGATCAATACTGGCAATCCCCTGCGCGGCTATGTTCACAAATCTGGGCTGGGAAGGCGCAATTCTAGGCGCTGGAATCGGCGGGGGCATATTCTGGTCGCTGAGACTGCTTTACCGCGGACTGCGGGGAATCGAAGGATTGGGCCTAGGTGACGTAAAGATTATGTGTATGATCGGAGCTCTGGCGGGACCACAAAACCTGCCACTAGTAATCACCGTTTCCGCATTTACAGCTCTTTGCTCGGGACTAATTATGATGGTGGTAGATAGAAAACGAGAATACGGAAGCATGATCCCCTTCGGGCCATTTCTAGCACTAGGATCAATGCTCAGCATCCTTTACGCAGAACCTTTTTGGATTTGGTACCTGCAAGGATAAAATAAACAAAAAAAGATTAAGCCCAGCCGTAACAATGCGGTCGGATTTAATCTTCATAATAATATTCACATAAATTTAGTAACCAAATACATTAGCAATCAAACTTAATAAATGACACGGAATTAGAAATACGAAAGGGGAAGTCTTTAAAGACTTCCCCTTTTCAAATCGAAATAATTAAATTCCGAAGGGACCAAACTTCTCAACATATTCCTGAAGTTCTTCCCAAAGGTGTTTAGAAAATTTGTCATATTTTTCAGCAGCAGAGTCATAGCTTTCAAGCTTTTTAACAACGTTTGCAGCTTTGTCGTAAACTGTTTTAAATTCAGCTTCATCCATGCCAGTCATTTCCATAGCTTCTTCTTTAGAAAGATTGCCAGTATGGACAAAGACTCCGGACATAACGCCCATCATCTTTTTTACATTCTTCTTAGCCATCACATACCCCTTAAAAATAAAGTTAAATTAATCCTTGTTATTCGGAATGCAATTAACACCATTTACCCCATTATTGCAAGCAATTCAGTCCCCATCATCCAGTAAAATAAAGTTTAAAAATCACTGACAACGGTCGCACCATAAGTCATCATTGCCTTTTTCGCACTGCGAACGTATTATCTTTTTTTAAAACTTATTAAATAAATACACTTATGAATAAAATAAACAATAGCATTTGGATTAACGCAGGCGAAGCCTCAGGCGATATGCACGGAGCAAAACTGGCAGCCAGACTGATGAAGTCTGACCCTGACCTAAAAGTCCTCGGCATGGGCGGAACTGATATGGAAAAAGTTGGATGTGACATTCGTTACCCAATGCAACTTATTTCTCTTGTCGGATTCACAGAAGTATTCCCTAAACTTCCACGATTATTAAAACTTTTCGGTCAAATAGGCGACATCCTGAAAGCAGAACGCCCTAAAGCAGTCATATTGATAGACTGCCCGGACTTCAACTTTAGAGTAGCTAAGATCGCGCATAAACTAGGCATCCCTGTATACTATTATATTACGCCACAAATATGGGCATGGCGACAAGGGCGAGCAAAGTTTCTACAAAAATATGTGCGTAAAATTTTATGCATCCTTCCCTTTGAACAACAATTCTTCAAAGATAGAGGTGTAGATGCGCAGTATGTCGGGCACCCTCTACTAGATATTCTTCCACTCGCAGAACTAGATGCAATTGAACCAGACCCTCACTTAGTAGGCATTCTACCGGGCAGCAGGAGCAAGGAAATATCAACGCTGCTTCCTGAATTCGCAAAAACAGCAGAAAAACTGCTCGCAGATTTTCCATATTTAAAATTCGCAATAGCGCGCGCTCCGGGCGTTACAGAAAAAAAACTCCGCAGCTTCTGGCCCGCAAATATTCCAGTTACCATAAACCAACCCGAAAACCGCTACCGTTTAATGCGTAATTCCAGTGTAATTATGGCGGCATCCGGCACAGCCACTCTCGAGTGCGCCCTTATTGGCACACCGACTCTTGTGGCATATAAAATGTCCGCCTTTTCGGCATTTCTTGCCCGCAGGATTATTTCTGTAAAATACGTATCCCTTGCGAATTTAATTTCCGACAAGCCAATACTGCCGGAATGCTTGCTCGAAGAAGCAACAGCGGCACACTTTTATCCGTTCATGAAAAAATGGATAGGCAACCCCGCTGCAGCACTCGCGACACGCAATGATTTAAAAGAACTTCGAGAAATGATCGGAGAACCGGGAGTTGCCGAAAGAGTCGCAGACATAATCGAAGACGATTTAAACTCAGTTTAAAAATTCACAAGACACAAAAAAACCTCCGGACCCAATGTCCGGAGGTTTTTCTGACTTTGAACAACACGAAACAGCCAACATGACTATTTCGCGTTTCACAACTAATTTACAATTAAAACATTCGCAACCAGCCGACTTTGGATGACTAGTTACGTTACATTCCTGCCTTATAAAAAAACCTCCTGAAAGCATTACTCGCCAAAGTGGAAAGACACCTCAGCTGTCAGGATAGAGTGCACATCATCAAATTTATTTTAATCGATAATACCACTTACCTAGCTTTCGAATAAAACCTAGGAAAAAAAAATTCAAGCTAAATTTCATTTATTGCCTTTTTTTATTTCAATAAAGACTTTTTTTCCTACTATTTCAATGAGCAGGGCAGATTAATCCACCCCCTAAAAACCATAACACGCTATAACTTATGCATTTTATCGCCATCGGAACAGAAGTTGCTTTCTTTAAGTGCATATAATCAGGAGGAATCAAAATGGAAATCAGCTTTGCAAATAATCTAGTTAACGGACACACCAGAAATGAAAATATCAATTCAGGGAAAGGTAATGCCGCCCCTGTCCAAACACGTGAGCAGACAATCGACACAGTTTCATCCAATATCAGATCCGGAATGAACAGTCAGGAAATAGACGCAGATCAGCTCCTTGAACAAACTGTTGAAGCTTCCGCACAAACAGGAGACATTAACGAAGCACATGACTTCGACATGGCCAGAGTAATGAGGCTTCTATCTGATCCGCTTCTTCAGGAAGACACTCCGTAAACATCAAGTGTTAACCATTTTTGGCTAAGAAATATTTTCTTCTCGCATGCAATACGATTTTCATGCCAGATTATAGTTATGGATTTTTCGGCAAATCCCCGTTTTTATACGATTCGGGGCTTTGCCTTTTTTTATGCAAAATGGTAATGGATGGAAGTTTCTATCTTTAAAGAACTATGTATAAATTATATGAATGATATCAAGATGATAAAATCTCCTGAGAAACCAGCTTTCGGTTATCCGCCAATGGAATCCAACTTAACACCGCCAGAGCCTGTGAAGTCCGATCCTTCATGGTCTGTTCCTACTGCTGTAGAATGTATGCAGCACTGGGAAGATTATGACATGTTCGACAACATTAAGGCTCACAGTACACAAGTTGCAAAAGTGGCTGTATCCATTGCTCTGATGGGTGAAAAGGCTAATGTTCAAGTTGATGTAAATACCGTTCAAGCATCTGCCCTCCTTCATGACATTGCTAAAAGCTATTGCATAAAACACAGCGGAAACCATAGCCAGTTGGGTTCTGCATTGGTCATGCAACTAACCGGGAACCCTGTTATTGCAATGGGCGTGTTGCATCATGTTTTCTGGCCTTTCGAACCTGATGCTGAAAAATATTTCCTTCCGCTTCTTGTAAGCTACGCCGACAAGCGCGTAATGCACGACACCATGACTTCGCTTGAAAAAAGATTCAGTGATTTAGCCGTAAGATACGGTAAAACTGAAAAAATCAAGATGAGAATTAGGCAAACATTTGAACAAGCCCTGATACTTGAGCAGCGGCTTAGCCATTTAATAGGAGTTGATCTCAATGCATGTTCTTTTAATAGCGGGCGGCTGGTCTGACGAACGGGAAGTGTCCCTGAGCGGAGCAAAAGGCATACACAAGGCATTGCTTGAGCTTGGACATAAAGTCGAATTATTTGATCCTGCAACAGATTTCGCAACACTAGTCGACCGCGCTGACCATGTTGATTTTGCTTTTATAAATCTCCACGGTTCACCCGGAGAAGATGGCCTGATTCAAGCAATGCTGAATCAAACATCCTGCCCGTATCAAGGTTCAGGGCCGGAAAGTTCTTTCCTGACGCTTAATAAAGCTGCGGCAAAAACAATTTTTGATAAAAATTATATTCTAACTCCTAAGTGGGAATTAATTTGCCCCGCTAAAGGATGCAAAGGAATTGAAAAACTTTCTCCACCGGTTTTCATTAAACCGAACTCAGGCGGATCAAGCCTCGGAATGACTTTTGCGCAGACCAGAGAAGATATGGACGCAGGGATTAAGAAAGTGTTCAGCATGGGCGACAGCGCACTAGCTGAAGAATATATTCAGGGAATCGAAGTAACATGCGCCATCCTTGGAGATGAACCATTACCGATTGTCCTTATTACACCGCCTGAAAATGCGGAGTTCTTTGATTACCATAGCAAATACGCCCTTGACGGGGCGAAAGAAGTCTGCCCGGCACCGATCGAAGATTCACTGACCAGGGAAATTCAAGAAATTACCCTTAAGGTGCATAAACTTCTTGGGCTTAGCGGCTATAGCAGAGCTGATTTTATAATTTCTAACGGAGTCCCATACCTTCTGGAAGTAAATACTCTTCCGGGAATGACTCCTACAAGTCTTGTTCCGAGAGCAGCGAAAGCTGCCGGATACTCATTCTGTCAGTTAATCGGGAAGCTGATCGAACTCGGACAAGAAAAGCGGAAGTAACTTTTTTCAACGTCAGGACCATTACATGTCACAATCTCTCAAGCTTCGGACAGCCTCGTTTGTCTACGACCTCGGTTGGAAAGCCGCCTTACCATTTCTACATAGGAATGAAAGGCTGCGCGAAGGATTTGATCGTAGAACCTTAAAGCACAGTCTTCCTCCGCAAGCGGATGTATGGATTCAGGCGGCATCAGCAGGCGAAGCAAAACTTGCCACCCGCATTTTAGATAATATAAAGGCAACCAGCCCTACTAAATTTCTATTGACGACCAACACCTCTCAAGGCCTCTCAGAGCTTGAAAGAACAGTGTACAGGCTTACCCCGAACGCTAGAAATATTTCTGCAACAGCAACCTACTTTCCGTTTGATATGCCGAGTCTGGCTATCAAAGCATTAAAAGCCGTCAACCCTAAATTGGTGGTTTTACTTGAAACAGAAATATGGCCCGGATTCCTTCTGGCATGTAAAGAACTCGGAATAAAAGTAATCATAATCAACGCACGGATGAGCACTAAATCTCTTGCGGGATATATGACATGGCCTTCATTTTTCAAAACCATTGCGCCTGAAGAGATTCTTGCCATCTCACCAAATGATGCAAACAGATTTCAAACTCTTTTCGAGATAGACAAAGTCAGCTTGATGCCCAACATCAAATTTGACAGCACGGCAACAGTTGCTCCGCTTGCTTATACAGCGAACCCACTTTCTAAAATTTTCAAACCCAAAACTCCGTTCATAATACTTGGCTCCATCCGTAAAGAAGAAGAATCGCAGGTTTTAAAACTTACTGCGGCTCTCAAAAAAGAGAGACCTAAAACAGTCATAGGCCTTTTCCCGCGCCACATGCATAGAATTGATGCATGGAAAGACATGTTAGAAAAGAAAGGTCTCCCGTGGATTCTCCGCTCAGAAGTGGATGGTAAAGTGCCCCTCGGTCACATTGTTCTATGGGATGTATTCGGAGAAATGCTTTCTGCCTTTTCTCTTGCACGCGCTGCTTTTATCGGCGGAAGCCTAGCTCCTGTCGGCGGGCAAAACTTTCTGGAGCCGCTTTCTTATGGTGTGACTCCTGTTATCGGGCCCTACTGGACAAACTTCAATTGGGTCGGAAAAGACATATTTGCTAAAAAATTGGCTAGACAGGCTGATGACTATGAAGGTGTTTTAAAAAATCTTCTGCTTATAAGTAAAAAAGCGCCCAAGCCGGACAAAGTTAAAAAAGATTTTGAAAAATATCTTGAAAACATGCGCGGCGGAACAGAACTGGCTTGTGAAGCGATTCTGCGTAACCTGAGCTAAAGGACAGTATTAGATGAGTTTAGTTTCAGGATGTTACGGAATTATTCCGGCACGCTACGAATCCAGCCGTTTTCCCGGCAAGCCTTTGGCTGATATTTGCGGAAAGCCTATGTTCTGGCATGTCTGGTCCAGAGCCAGTAAGTGTCCTGAAATGAAAAAGGTTGTCCTTGCAACTGACAGCACTTTGATCATGGACGCAGCCGAAAAGCTGGGAGTTCCCGCAGTCATGACAGCGGACACCCATACCAGCGGCACGGATAGAGTTCTTGAAGCGGCAAGTAAGTTAAACCTGCCAAAAGATTCCATTGTTGTTAATATTCAGGGTGATGAGCCTTGCCTCGCACCGGAAATGCTGTCTGATTTGGTAAGTCCTTTTGCGGATGACAGCGTAAGAGTTACAACTCTTGCCTCGCCGATCAGCGCAGAGGAAGCCCTTTCCCCCGACAGGGTGAAAGTCGCACTTGCCAAAGACAGCAGAGCACTATATTTTTCGCGTTCTCCCATACCTTTTTCTCATGATGGTAAGGGAGAATATTTATTGCATATCGGCCTATACGGCTTCCGCATGGAAGCCCTTGAAACATTCGCCAGCCTGCCTGCTTCCCCGCTTGAACAAAGGGAAAAGCTTGAACAGCTCAGGCTGCTGGACAACGGAATATCCATCCATGTCACGGTTACAGGACACTCCTGCCATGGAGTCGACCGCCCGGATGACTTGGATACAGCCATAAAGATTCTTAAGAGGGAACAAATATGAAAGCCATCTTGGCACTTGAAGACGGAACTTGGTTTGAAGGCACATCCTTCACCGGCCCCGGTGAATCTGGCGGAGAAGCCATCTTCAACACCGGCATGACCGGATATCAGGAAGTCCTCACCGACCCCTCCTACACCGGACAGATGGTCTGCATGACCTATCCGCTTATCGGTAACTACGGCATAACTAAAGAAGACAACGAGTCTTCAAAGGTTCATGTTGCCGGATTTATAGTCAAAGAATGTTGCAAAAAGCCATCAAACTGGCGTTCTGTTATATCTCTTCCTGATTACCTTAAGGAAGCAGGAATTATAGGGATTGAAGGAATTGATACACGCGCACTGACTCGCCATCTGCGCATTAACGGAGCCATGCGTGGAATCATTTCCACTGAAGAAACCGACCCTGTAAAGCTGGTTGAAAAGGCCAAAAATCTTCCTTTAATGGAAGGCCAGAACCTTGCAGACAAGGTATCTTCAGACTCCTGTTATGAATGGAAAGACAACAAGCCCGTCCCTGTCGATGTTTCTGCAGGCTATAAGTGGAACGATAACACACCTAAGCTTGTACTCATCGACTACGGTGTTAAATGGAATATTATACGCCTTTTAGCTGATCAGGGTTTTCAAATCCTATGTGTCCCTTCAAGCTACAGTGAAAAGCAGATTCGCGACCTAGGTCCCGACGCTGTATTTCTTTCCAACGGCCCCGGCGATCCAGCAGTCCTTGATCATGCAGTTAAAACTGCACGTGCTCTTTGTCAGGACCTTCCGACAGCAGGAATCTGTCTCGGACACCAGCTCCTCGGGCTCGCGCTTGGCGGTAAAACTTTCAAGCTTAAATTTGGGCATCACGGTTGTAACCAGCCTGTACTAGACTTGGAATCAAATAAAATCGAAATTTCTTCACAGAATCATGGTTTTTGCGTTGACATTTCTGAGTGTTCCGATCTTATGATGACACATAAAAATCTTAACGATGAAACGTTGGAAGGATTTGCTCATAAATCCAAACCAATTATCGCAATACAATTTCATCCGGAAGCAGCTCCCGGTCCACGTGATAGTGAATACTTCTTCTCCAGATTCCGTAATCTGGTAAAAGATGCTCTCGGTAAATAGCTCTCTCCTAAATTATAAAAGCGGAGAAAAATATGTCAGGTGAACTTACAAACGCCCGGAAAAAGTTAGCTGGAGTATCAAGCCTTTTAAAACAGCAAAAGGCTATGCCTGCTGTTCAGGCTGTGTATGATGCAGTTGTTGCGATGCTTCGCGGCTCTTTGATGAAAGCAGAAAGAGAAGAGTTTCAAGAATTACTTGATAGCGCAGTGCACATCCTTAATAGCGATAAAAAACTGCGTGAAGACTACCCGCTGATCATCAACTATACACATGGTGAAGAAAAGGTCCTCATGTCAGTCCTGCGCGAGCTCTTAAAAGAGTTGCAGGAAAAAGTCAGCAATAACGCTCAAGGCCTTCTGAAAGCAATGGGTGCCAGAAAGCAAACACTGCTGACACAAGGGCAAGAGCTTATAGAAAAGGGTGACATTCCTGAAGCTAACATTCTTTTCAACCAGCTTATCAGCGAATTTAAGGATGACACGGAACTACGAGCCGAAGTTGCGGATAAATTCATCAAGGCAGGACTCTATGAAGATGCTCTTGGCTACCTTGAAGAAGCACTAGCTAATGATCCTAATGCGATATTCTTGTATAATCGTATCGGTATTGTTCTGCGTAAAATGAAAGATTTTGCAACCGCAGAAAAGTACTATCTCAAGGCCCTGAAGTTAAATGATAAAGATGAATATCTCTACTTTAACTGCGGTCGTTTATACTATGATTGGAAGCAGTGGGATAAAATGGCAGACGCAGCGACAAAAGCAATTAAAATTAATCCAAGCTTTTCTGAAGCTGAAAAAATGCTCAAATTTGCCAATAAAAAAATTGGCATGTAGCAATTTATCAATCAAAGAATGTTCTGCCTGTTTCATTTTAACAAGCCGACATTTGATAATAAAATTAAAAAAGCTCAAGTCTCAAAGCACTAATACTGCTAAAGGCTTGAGCTTTTCTTATGGGTACACTTATGGAAAAATACATCCTTCTGGACCGCGACGGAACAATCATCATAGACAAGCACTACCTCAGTGATCCCGAGAGAGTTGAAATTCTACCAAACGCAGAAAAAGGGCTAGAAATAATGAGTAAAGCCGGGTTTGGTCTTATTGTCGTGACCAACCAATCAGGCATAGGAAGAGGATATTATTCTGTGGCTGACATGAATAGTGTGAATGCCAGAATGGAAGATCTACTCTCAAAAAGCGGCGTCAAGTTTGATGCAATCTATCACTGCCCGCACGCCCCAGATCAAGCGTGCAATTGCCGCAAGCCCGCGACTGAAATGTTTGACAATGCCATAGCAGAATTTAGTTTAGATCCCACACAATGCTACGTAATAGGCGACAAGCTATGTGACATAGAACTAGGCCTCGCCAAAGGAGCCAGCTCAATCCTCGTCCGCACAGGTAAAGGACTTACCGAAGAACCCAAGTGTACCGGCAAAGCCGCATACATCGCCGACGACTTGATCGATGCCGCAAACTTTATATTGAGTGCTAGTTAGGCGATTTTTGTTTGTTATGCCTGCGGCGCTTTTTTTAAAGGCTAGATGCCCTTCGGCCTTTTTTGATGGGTGATTTCGTCTCCGACGGCCAAAGGGGATAATCCCCTTTGGAATCCTTATTTGGGGGAGGATTAATTTTTACTTATGCGTCAACCATTGTTTCTGCTGTTTCTAGGGCGGCTTTGAAGCTTTCTAAGGATGCTTTACCTGTCCCTGTAATGTCGTAACCAGTGCCGTGATCGGGTGAGGTTCTTGGGAATGGCAGACCCAGCGTAATATTTACGGCTTCACTGAAATGTAGAAGTTTTAGCGGCGCCAAGCCCTGATCGTGATACATGGCTAGTACTGCGCTATACGAACCCTGCGCGGCAAAATGAAAAATCGTATCGCCCGGGAAAGGGCCTTCTACGTTTAGCCCTTTAGCGTTCGCTTCTTTAATCGCCGGCTCAATAATATCAATTTCTTCACTGCCTATTCTACCCGACTCACCTGCGTGAGGATTCAGGCCGCATACCGCTATGGGCTTATCCAAACCTAGCGATTTAACAAGCTTATCAGTCAAATCAAGACAACGCAGGATTCTTTCCTTTGTGATCAAATCCGGAATATCTATAAATTTAGGATGAGTGGTAACTAGGCTTACTTTTAGCTTAGGGCCACCAAGGTGCATGCACACATTCTCACGCCCTACGCCAGATCTTTCTGCCAAAAATTCAGTATGTCCCGGAAAATCAAACCCAGCCAATTGCAACATGGCTTTATTTAATGGGCAGGTCACAAGGCCAGAAACAATATTGGCTTCGAGCAACTGTGTTGCAGTTTCTAAAGCTTCGCCGGCACCACGCCCACCTTCAGGGACCGCAACGCCTACTTCCAATTTATAATCTTTAATTTTATCAGGGCAATACAAATAGTATCCAGCCTTAGCCCCGACAATTTCATAAGGGTCACCGATTTCCTCATAAAAAGAATCAAAACCAAGCTTCTCGAGATGGTACTCTAAACTATTGGCAGGCCCAATCATTAAAAAAGCTCTCTCAGGTTTACGCCCAGCAAGTAATCTACAAACAAGTTCAGGTCCTAAGCCATTCGGATCACCAAGAGTTATACATATATTTTTTTTCATAATTTCATCCAAAATTTATATTTTAAATCTTTTAATAAACTAGCCAAATTCATCCAATACCATTTCAAATCAGTTAGCAAGAGCACAAAAATAAAAAAGGAGAAAAGCTTTATAAAAAGCTCTCCCCCATTTAAAAATAGTAACTGTATAAAAACAATAAATAACGTATTAAAAATACCACCAAAAAACAAAATTAATCACATAAAACAAAACTAGCTTTTAAAAAACATCCCTCCCCTATAAAGGGAGTCCAGAGGGCCCATGGCCTTCTGGACGCCGGAGGCGAAATCACCCATTCCAAAAAGCCCAAAGGGCTAATCAAGCCTTCCTCCATCTTCTCCCAAAAGCGCCGCAGGCCTAACCTAAACCATAAAACCCAGTAAAAGCCTATATACCCATGCTACTCAGGTCGCAAAGCGACAGCGCCAAGGGGCGGCAATGTAAGTTCGAGGTAATATGGAAAGGCTCCGATATCTCCAGCTTTGCGTGCGTTAACTGCGCCGACGTTGCCGACATTGGAACCGCCGTATATTTCTGCATCGGAATTGAAAATCTCTTTCCATTTGCCGCCCTGTGGACAGCCTAAGCAATATCCTGTGCGTATAACGGGCGTAAAGTTGAAAACCCAAAGTATAGGCTTTTCATCTTCACTTTTGCGCAAAAAGCTTATGGTAGACGACCTGAAATCGCTGAAATCTACCCATTCAAATCCCGCCCAATCGTTATCCTGTTTGTACATGGCAGGATTTTCTTTCATGGTCCGGTTTAAGTCTGCAACGGTATTACGTATTCCTTGATGCGCGGGAAATCCGAGTAAAAGCCAGTCTAATTCTTTACGGCAATCCCACTCATTCCACTGACCGAACTCACACCCCATGAAGAGCAATTTTTTACCGGGATGCGCCCACTGGTAACTGAAAAGTAAACGCAGGTTAGCCATCTGCTGCCACGTATCGCCGGGCATTTTAGATAACAAGGCACCTTTACCGTGCACCACTTCATCGTGCGAAATGGGCAAAACAAAATTCTCACTAAATGCGTATATCATCGAGAAAGTAAGGCTGTTGTGATGATAAGCGCGATGAATCGGACTTTTGCTAAAATAGTCAAGCGAGTCATTCATCCAGCCCATATTCCACTTGAAGGTGAACCCGAGCCCACCTGTGTATACAGGGCGCGAAACACCGGGCCATGAGGTGGATTCTTCGGCAATCATCATGGCACCGGGGAACTGATCATGAACTACAGTATTAAGCTGTTTGAAAAGTTCGATGGCATCGAGATTCTCATTACCACCATGTTCATTAGGCACCCACTCGCCCTCTTCTCGCGAATAATCGAGATAAAGCATGGAGGCAACAGCATCAATACGAATGCCGTCAATATGAAATTCTTTTAACCAGTAAAGAGCGTTGGTCAGCAGAAAGTTACACACTTCGTGCCGTCCGAAATTAAAAATATATGTGCCCCAATCGGGATGCTCACCTTTGCGCGGATCCGCGTGTTCATAGAGAGCCGTGCCATCAAAACGCCCAAGCCCCCATTCATCTTTAGGAAAATGCCCCGGAACCCAATCAAGAATAACGCCGATGCCTTCTTCATGGCATTTATCAATAAAGTACTTGAGATCGTCAGGAGATCCATGCCGTGAGGTCGGCGAAAAATAATGGCTGGTCTGATATCCCCATGATTCATCAAGAGGATGCTCAGCAATGGGCATCAGCTCTATATGCGTGAATCCCATGTCTTTAACGTATGGAATCAGTTCTTCAGTTAACTGACGGTAAGTACGGTAATCCCACCCTTCTCTACGCCATGATCCAAGATGAACTTCGTAACAAGAAATTGGTTTCTCGAGCGGAATCCCGTCTTCTCTGCGCTTTGACATCCACGATTCATCAGCCCATTCGTAATTATCCAGCCCCCAAGTGACTGCTGCGTGCCCCGGACGCATTTCAGAGCGAAATGCAAAAGGATCTGTCTTGGTTACCTCGCGCCCATCACTTTGAACGACCTGATACTTATACATCTGACCAGGGGTAACATCCGGCACAAACCCCGCCCATATGCCGGAAACTCCGACAGGCAGTAAAGGATTGGTGCGGCTATTCCACTCATTAAAATCACCTGCAACGTAAATATTCTGTGCATTCGGCGCCCACACAGCAAAACGGTACCCTTCTTTTCCATCCTGCACATCAAAGTGCGCTCCAAGAATCCGGTAAAGGTCCCAGTGCTGTCCTTTACCGAACAGAAATAAGTCAAAAGGAGCGATATAAACGGGTAAAGTTTCTGGCATGAAATATTAATCCTCAGATGTTCGGGAATTTTCAAGACATTCAATATAAAACAGACAATCTTCCTGAGTGCAGAAACCGCTTGCGGCTCTAGCGAAACAATCAAAATTACCTTCGACTCGCTGAAGCAAGCGGACAGCCTCTACTATATCGACCCCTTTCACATCTACACCCAGCCTTTCAGCCAAATCTTCTATTAATTCTCGTGACATAATTTTACCTAAATTCTCGCGCCGAGTTTACGGTACAGTTTGATATACTCATCAGCCGAACGGTCCCATGTAAATTTTTTACGCATGGCCCGGACAATCATTTTCTTCCACTCTTTTCTGTCATTCCACGCTTCAATAGCCTGATCTATCGCAGCTAAAAAGAGATCCGCATCAGGCTCAGCAAAGGTAAATCCTGTTGCATCCTCGGCAGGGTAAGGAGTGATAGTATCACACAACCCTCCCACAGCTGTTGCGACAGGTGGCGTACCAAATCTAAGAGCGTAAATCTGAGTTAGACCACAGGGTTCATAGCGAGACGGCATCAGAAATATGTCCGATCCAGCCTGAATGGTATGAGCTAAATCTTCGGTATATCCAACCTGCACACTCATTCGTCCAGCAGACTCTTCCATAAGTTCGAGGAGCTGTGCTTCATATGCAAGATTACCCTCACCAAGCACAATCAGTCCAACATCTTTTTTCAGCAACTCTGGAATGATTTCAATAAGCAGATCCACACCTTTCTGATTCCGCAAACGGCCTATAAAACCGAAGACGGGTTTATCTTTTAAGGTGTCAGACATATTAAAATCGCGCAGCATGCTCTGCTTACAGATCTGCTTTCCGGCAATATCATCGGCGGAATAACAGCACGGCAAAAATTTATCTTCACACGGATCCCAGACATTGTAGTCCGCACCATTCAAAATGCCTTCAATTTTACCGCTGTGACTTGTTAAAAAATCTTCTAGCCCACATCCGAATTCAACTCCAAGAATTTCTTCGGCATAGGTGGGGCTGACGGCAGTTACGGCATCACTATAAGCAATACTTGCTTTCAACATATTAAAGTCACCGTAAAACTCGGCCCCGTGCATTGACCAAGCTTCAGCGGGAAGGCCGGATTCATGAAATAGCCTTTCGGAAAAACGGCCTTGAAATGCCAAATTATGAATAGTCGCAACGGACTTAGTATTCTTCCAAAAAGGATCGCTCAAACGTTCAAAGTGTAAATAAGGAGGAACTAGCGCAGATTGCCAGTCATGAGAATGAATAATAGAGGGAGGGCTGGGCAGAAGTCTCGCCCATTTTAAAACAGCTTTGCAAAAGAATATAAATCTTTCGCAATTATCGAAATAGTCACCATTATGCGTATTGTAATAATGGCGCCGATCAAAGTATTCACCTCGAGCTACAAAATAAACAGACATCCCATTGTAATCCGTCTGATAAATCTCTGCAGTAGTCGAAGGCCATGGATATCCCACGGGCAAATCAGAATAAACGAGCCTCAATTTATGACCGTCTAAATTCATGCGTCCATAAAACGGTGTAATAACGGCCGTTTTAGGACCTTTTTCGTGAACACTTGGAGGTAGTGCCCCCATAACATCGCCGAGTCCACCTGTTTTGGAAAAAGGATACATTTCCGAAGTTACGTATAGAACGTCATGCACTGGGCTAACTCCCTCTTATTTTATGGCTGCTCAACAGAATTGCTAACGGAAGCCGCAGCTTGCAACTTTAGAACTCGTGTTGAAAAATCATTCAAAATATCTCTATGATCGAAAACTAATTCAGGTAATTTATCTAACTGATAAAACTGAGCTTCCCCAGCATCATCACCGGCTTTTAAACCATCTGTGCAACGGGCCACAGCACTATAAGTAATACTTATGGTATGCTGTCTCACATCACGAGTCGGCAATGAGTAAACCCCGACAAGTCCGGTAAGCTCAACGTCAAGACTGGTTTCCTCTTTGGCTTCACGAACAGCAGCATGCTCAAGAGTTTCGCCGTAATCAACAAATCCTCCAGGTAACGCCCATCCCAGTGGAGGGTTCTTCCGTTCAATCAAAACCACTCCCTTACAGGGATCATATATAATGATATCAACAGTAGGAACCGGATTACGGTAACCAACAACATCTTCTCCGCAATGAGGACATGGCTTTGATTCAAGCATATTGAATTCATCCTGATTAAAATTCATAAAAACAAAAACTTCTAAAAAACAAAGAAACCATACACGTGGCAACTCGGCATAATTATTAACTCATATGCTTTTTCAATACAAGCGAATACGATTCTTTTTTATGAGATCAAACAGCAACTGTTTTTATACAGTTCAAATTATTAAACTATGCAACTATCCCTTGTACACCAACACTTCTAGAGCTTTAAAGTATATAGAAGGCTTATTATAACAAATAAATATTAATCCAGCTTAGATGTGCACGTATCATCAAAACCGTTACAACAGTGCGACTTTACAGCATTATCCGTAAATACAAAACGAAAAAGCCCCGCCGGTGATGTCCGGAGGGGCTTGTTTTCGATATTAATCTCAGCAAAAGAATGAAGGTAATTAGAATATAGCAACACGCGTGCCAAAACTAAAAAAATAATTAAATTAACCGCAAGCATTTGGAATAGCTACCATTTCACAAAATAGAGGCAACTTGCAAAACTCGCTAACAAGTTAAATTTTTTATACTCCGTAATTAAAAACAGTAGATTCATTGGGTTTTAGGTTAAAATTTTTGAACCTGAAAATGATCATGAAACAACCCCAACAGAATCCAAGCACATCAATTCGCATATTTCATGCGAAATTCGCCCAAAAGAGAAGGGTCTTACGTATTTCTTCAAACATCTACGCTTTTGACATGGATGAGGGCATATGATTTATTATGCTAGGAATAAGTCAACGATATCTTCTCCGTAATTATACCATATTAGTGAGGACTGCCTATGAAGACCGTTCGTGAAGTTACTTTTGATTTGCTTAGGCGTTTAGACTTGACCACCATTGTCGGCAATCCCGGTTCAACTGAAGAAACATTCTTAAAAAATTTCCCCGAGGACTTTAACTATATTTTAGCTCTTCAAGAGTGCAGCGTTGTCGGCATTGCAGATGGATTATCGCAAGGGTTGAAAAAGCCTGTGATTGTTAACGTGCACACTGGCGCCGGAATGGGAAATGCCATGGGCTGCATCCTATCTGCATTCGTAAACAAAACCCCGCTCATAATCACTGCGGGACAACAGACACGGGACATGCTGCTCAGTGAGCCGTTTTTAACTAATGTAGAGGCCGCCAATTTTCCAAAGCCATGGGTAAAATGGAGCCATGAACCTGCACGCGCTCAAGATGTGCCGGGTGCATTTATGCGCGCATATGCCACAGCCATTCAGCAACCGGCCGGCCCTGTCTTTCTATCTCTGCCTCTCGATGACTGGGATCAAGAAATGGAAGACATTGATGTTTACCGCACAACATCGACAAGAACAGCACCTGACCCTACGCGAATCACTGAATTTGCGGCGCGCATAAATCAAAGCAAAAATCCTGTTCTCGTTTATGGCGGAGACATTGCCCGCAGCAATGGATGGGACGAAGGTATCACTTTAGCCGAAATGGTTAATGCTCCTGTGTGGAATGGCCCTTTTTCAGAAAGAATATCATTTCCAGAGAACCACCCGCTATTTAAAGGCGCACTGCCCGCAGCAATAGGCCCGTTAAGTAAGGCTTTGCACGGGCATGATCTTGTAGTTGTTATCGGAGCACCCGTATTCAGGTATTACCCGTGGGTTGCAGGAGATTATCTGCCATCCGGTGCTACGCTCTTGCAGATAACAGATAGTCCGTACGAAGCGGCCAAAGCCGTCGTAGGAGACAGTCTTGTCAGCGACAGTAAGCTCGCTATAATTGAGCTATCCAAGCTCATAACACCGCGAAATACACAGCCTCACGCAGCGCCAGAATCAACATCTAAGTCGATAATTTTAGAAGATATAAAATACCCGCTTACGGCTGAACAACTTTTCGCAGTGCTCTCCGAACATGTACCCGAAGATTATATTCTCGTACAAGAATCTCCATCCAATATTCCAGAGCTAAGCAGGAGCAGACTAGGCACCATATGTAAACCGGACAGCTATTACACGATGGGTTCAGGGGGACTAGGCTGGGACATGCCCGCAGCGGTAGGATTGGCTTTTGCTGAAAAATGGTCAGGTAGAAACAGACCCGTCATTGTCATCATGGGGGACGGATCTTTTCAGTATTCCCCGCAGGCAATCTGGACAGCGGTACAACATGGATTGCATATCACAATCGTTGTACCCAAAAATGAAGAATATGGTATTCTAAAATCATTTGCTCTTTTAGAAGAGACACCGAATGTGCCGGGGTTAGATCTACCCGGTATAGATATAGTTTCACTCGCCAAAGGCTATGGAGCAAAAGCTCATTACGCAGAGAAAACTGAAGACATTCATGATTTATTTAAAAAGGCTTTAGACAGTAAAGGCGTGACCGTAATTGAGGTTCCCATCGATAAACATATCCACGCACTGCTGGACGACTAACCAGACACGCCTGCATTCCGTGAAGCCAACGGTGGAATTTTCTGCATCGTAGGCTACAGCGGTACGTGGTGGGCTAAAAAATCGAAAAGCCCCACCGTTGATTACTCGGTGGGGCCATTTTTTCGATATTTTCTCAGCAAAAGAATGAAGGTGATTAGAATATAGCAACACGCGTGCCAAGTTTTACAAAACTTAAATTTAAACTATAAACAACTAATAAATATGACTTTTTTACCTAAAAACATTAAAAGCGTACCACCACAAGAAGTACAACATTTTATACTCAGATAATGCATATCGTTTGTTTAAGCTATTTCCAGTTAAATATTTTGTACCCCAAAAAACAAAAGGGCCTGCTCTTTTTAAAAGAGCAGGCCCGATAATAGCATTTACTAGAAAAAGTTTAATCAATAACTGTAAAACCAGCCTGAGCTAGTGCGGAACGAGGAATAACTCCATCACGGACAATTTTTACTTTACCGTCGGGAAATGCCTCTATCACAGTAGAAGGGCTGCCACCGCGGGGTGCAGGGGTACCGTCAAAAACTCCCTCTACCGAATCAATTAAATCGCTATCAATGTCTTCAACCCTTTCAGCAGCATCTTCACCACTAAAATTAGCGCTGGTCGCAATAAGCGGAGCGCGGGACGAAAGACAAAGCTTGGAGGCAAGAGGATGCTCACTCCACCGAACAGATGTGTAGCCTCGCGAATCCTTCACCGCGGAAGGCAATTCACTGCGCGCTTCAACTAATATAGACAAAGGACCGGGCCAGAATGCTTTCGCAAGCTTGAGAACAGCGGGCACCGCATATTTTGTAACAAGCTCTAGTTGTTCCATACTACCAATGATAAGAGGAAGCGGCTTTGAAACAGGCCGTCCTTTCACTAAAGCAACACGATTTGCAGCCCCCTCATCACGAGCATCAGCTCCAAGGGCAAAAAGAGTCTCGGTGGGGTAAATAATCACCCCGCCTGATCTAATTATTTTTACGGCATCAACATTTGTCATCGTAATTCTCCGATCAAATCTATAAATATAAAGAGTGTATCTATAACAGCTTTAAACTGTATGTCCAACATCTTTTACTCTACGCAGAAATAAAGTATTATAAATTCATATTCCGAACACGAAACGCCCGTATGGAGAAATTGATGCCCCCTCAAAACTCTGGATTAACGACCTCAAATGTTGAAAATTTTCTACATGAAATGAAGAATGCGGTTCCTTTATGGGTTCTAGGAACCGAAGAACACTCACACCAATGCGAACTTATTAATACATTTCAGAGACTTTCAACATCAAAACCTTTTTTTGCTGTTCCATGCCGAGAAATAGCACGCTTAAAGTGGGTGCAAAATCCACTGAATAACTATGCCGCGCAAAAGTTTTCAGAAGTAAGTCATATCAACACTCCTGATGAACTTAAAAAAATAATTAATTATATTTCCAACATGAATATGGACTGTGTCCCTGTTGAAGATCTAGACATTCTACTTCAGGCAGGCGACCATTCCTTGATAATTAAACACCTTTTTCCCTTATTGCGAAGTTCTGAGGGAATAGCTTTCCTAGCTCACTCATGGGACATGCTACTACGGATAGGAAATGCCGAATTAGCGAAGTCAGCGTTAGAACTTACTAACTGGAATGAGCTGTTAACCCCTGTAAAACATAGGCTATATGCGCAGTATAGTTTTTTGTACCAACCTCCGCACGAAGCTCAGGACGCAGTTGAAAAGCTGGATGGGAACGTATGGGGGGTATGGAAAGAGTATATCAAGTGCGAAATACAATTAAAGCTGGGCGCAAATGATGAGGCAATAGCCACCCTTTCCGCGCTCTGGAAGAAAAATATCTGGAATGTAAATTGGGGCCAGAAACTTCACGCGCTGCTAAACCCTATTGATACTGCAAATATTTTAGATTATTCGAATGAAGTTTCAATCCTGATGTACTCGTGGAACAATGGTAAGCTGATAGATAATACGCTTAAAAACGTAGCCGCTTCAAACATAGGCAGAGCCAACGTTTTTGCCCTTAACAACGGATCTACCGACAACACGGGAGAAGTAGTCCAAACAGCAGGCAAACTCTTTCAGGAGGGGCAATATAATTCGATTCAGCTACCAGTAAATGTCGGCGCACCTGCTGCTAGGAACTGGCTACTTGCAGAACCGGAAGTCCGCAAAGGGAAATGGGCAGTATTTTTGGATGATGATGTTGAATTGCCTGAAAACTGGCTTGAAGAATTACTCGCAACCGCAAAAAAATATGGGAATCCAGGTGCAGTAGGATGCCGGATTACGTCCACTGCAAAACCTACATCGCTACAATCTGCAGATTACCATATGCTTCCACCCGGTATCGGGGAATCTCAAATCGAAGGTTTGACCGAAAGAATTATGATTTTCAATAATTGTGGATCAAGCTTTGATTACGGACAATTTTCATATACCCGTCCAGCTATGCACGTATCAGGATGCTGTCATATGCTGAACCTTGACGCCATTAATAAGAGTGGACCATTTGACGTCCGCTTCAGCCCCACTCAGTTTGATGATCTTGAGCGGGATTTACGGCATTATCTAGATGGGCACGAGCACATATATGCAGGCCAGCTTCGCATAGGGCACATTCAGCACTCCAGTCTCGCAAAAGCCAGCAATATACGCGGTATGGCACAGGTTTTCGGTAACAAGATCAAGCTGGAAAGCAAGTTCACCGAAGCGGACGTAGAAAAGATGTTCTCAAAAGACTTAGTGACGTTATGGACGGACACCGAGGTCAAATGGAGAGAACTAGCGGCCCATCTCTAGCGAGTGAGCCAATCCTCTACGATGCCATCCATCTCTTCCGGTGAAAAAGACGGTGAATCATACATACCTTTTGCATATCTCTGGGAAAAACCGTGATACAGAATTAATGCTGCGGCAACGGAGACATTAAAACTCTGAATCATGCCCTGCATGGGAATATAAACTTCATCAGGCACAAGCTCAGCAATTTCAGGAGCTGTTCCGCTATGCTCATTACTTAGAATAACAGCAGAGGGAATGCTCAAATCAAAGTCCATCAACGGCCTTGCCGTTTCTGAAAAACCGGTTCTAAGAACCTGATAACCTTGATCTCTTAGCGAACCGACCATTTTTACAGGGTCGGTATGTTTTGTGCGCTCTACCCACTTTTTGCCGGAAGCCGAAGTTTTATTAGCAAAGTCCGGCCACTGGGCTGTGGAGTAATATAAATGAATGCCATAGACGCCAAAGGCATCACAACTACGTAAAATAGCTGAAACATTATGCGGATCCCAAACATTATCGACGATAAGGGTCAGGTCCTTCTGGCGCTTTTCAAGCACTTGCCTAATTCTTGCTTCTCTTTGGGGTGTTCTCTTCTTTTCCATGGCGCATTAGGTACTCAACCTTTCATCAGTTTGCAAGTAAAGCCGTAAAATTCAGTTTTACAGTGAAATTATTAAATAATTAATTAAAAATTATTGACTATATATTGATTAAAAAAACACTATATGTGAGTATTATAATATAACTTTGCTAATGGAGACTTTAATGAGAGCACTTATCGCCGAAGATGAATTTGTCGGCCGAAAACTTATGTCTACTTTTCTATCACCTCTTTTTGAGATTGATATTACAGTTAATGGAAAAGAAGCCTTAGAAGCGTTTAAAATCGCTTTCGAAGAAGGCAAGCCATATAAGTTGATTTTTATGGACATCATGATGCCCGAAATGGACGGACTTACGGCTCTTGATGCAATCAGAAAGTTTGAAACAGAGAATAAAGTTCTAAGCAAAGATGCCGTTAAAGTATTCATGACGACTGCAATCGATGACCCTAAAACGGTAATTCGTTCATTCCATGACCTTGAAGCCTCAGCGTTTCTGGTAAAGCCTTTGTTAAAAGAAAAGCTTTACGAGGAATTAGAAAAAATTGGCCTCCTTAATAAATAATATTAGGTTTAACGGAGCAATAGATGAGTGATGATGATTCATTAGTTGAAGAATTTTTTTCAGAAGTTAATGACAAATATTACCCTCAGGTTCTTGAGGGCATTAATCTTCTCGATGAAGAACAAATAGAAGAAGGTATTGAGGTTTTGTCACGCCCGCTACACACAATTAAAGGTGTAACAGGTTTTATGACAGGCTTTGAACCTGCGTCAGGATTTACTCACAAAGTAGAAAGCTTCCTGAAAAAAATGGAATCAGGCGAAGTCAAAAGAGAACTTCCGCAAATAGCCTTAGCCATTGAATCCGTTAACTCAATATTCATCCTCATTGAACAACTGCGAAATACAGGCACTTATGATCCAGAATTCACAGCCTCCATAGAAAGCAGGCTTTTAGGTGAAGATAAACTTGTTGCAGGCCCTGCAGACAGTGGACTGAATCCCATAGAAATAGAGTCGGTAGACGGTGCGGAAATTATAAGTCTTGCAGTAAACAGACTTTATCTTGCCAGCCAGCGTAACCCCGTCAAAGACGTATTGCAGAACATTGGAACTGGTCGCCGAGTTCTTTTTGATTTCAGCAACACTTTGTCCGTAGGTTCGTCTCTCTTTGAAGTGATGGCCTCATTTTCCCAAGATCTCGAAATTGGTATCATTGGCATGAACAGTTTATGTTCAGCAAATTTTCACACTTGGGGATTTTCGAGATACCTAACAGAGTATGATAGTCGGGAAAATTTCCTATCGAACAACCTTTCTGGAGCAAATGCATAATGAAAGACAGTATTGCAAGCTGTATTGAAGATATACAAGAGACAATTATTACTCTTGAGCAAGGCACCGGAGATATTAACAATATCATGCAAACTCTTGGACTTGCGAGTGTGAAAATACCGTCGACGCAAGTTATCGCCTTGCTCGACATGCTCGCTGACGGCATAACCCCTGTGACGCCGGATCTAGTAACAACCCTGCTTGAAATTACCGAAGCTCAGAAAAAATTCTTTTTTTGCATTGCAGGTCTTTTGGATAAGGGAGCCGCGCCAGTTGACTGCAAAACTGAAGAAATTGATATCGCCCCAGCCCCAGAGATAGATTTTGCTCAGGCCGAAGCCGCAGAACTGGATGCTTTTGAACAGCTCATAGCTCAAGAATCTGGAAAAACAGCTGACGCAAATGCAACCTCTAAGGTTCAGCAAGAAGAGCAAGTAAGCAGTGTAGAACCTCAGGTTACTGTTGCAGCTTCGCCTATCAAATCAGAAGAAAAAGTTGATAAAGCAGAACAATCTAAATCAAAGAAAAAAGATAAGTCACAAGCAATATCTTCAATCCGTGTTTCAACTCAGCAGCTTGACTCCATCATCGAACTTGTTGGTAAACTGATGGTTACCCATGCCGTAATCGCTCAGACTGGAACCGACAATATGGCTAAAATTTCCGTGAGTCTCGGCGAGCTTGATAAAGTGATCCGAAGCCTGCAATCTGAGGTGGATGAAATAAGACTTGTTCCACTAAAACAAATTTTTATGCCCATGCACAGACTCGTTCAGAGCACATCTCAAAAACTCGGCAAAAGAATTAAATTTAATGTCATTGGCGAAGATCTGGCTCTGGACAAAACAATTGTCGAATGTCTTAACGAACCCCTCGTCCACCTGCTCAGAAATGCGCTGGACCATGGGATAGAATCAACTGAAGACCGTCAAATGTGCGGTAAGGATGAATCTGGAACTGTCAGCCTTTGCGCAAGCAGAAAAGGCGAGTTCGCATACATCGAAATCATTGATGACGGTAAAGGCCTGGACTCAGAAGTGTTACTTGCAAAGGCACTTGAACGCGGACTTGCTGACCCTGAAAAAAAATATGCTGAAGAAGAAATTTTCGAGTTTATCCTCCAGTCAGGATTTTCCACAGCTGAAGCAGTAACCGATATTTCTGGACGCGGAGTCGGAATGGATGCGGTTGTAAGTTCTATTCAGAACACCCTTGATGGCAAAGTCTCCATTAAAAGTAAGCTGGGTGAAGGATCAACATTCACCATTGCCATTCCGCTGAGCCGCTCTGTTAATGAAGGTATTGTTGACGCTCTTATTACCTCTGTGAACTCAGAAATATTTATTTTCCCAAGCCGCGAAGTTCTCGAAGTATATGAACCGAACCTGAAAGAATTTGCCCTTCTTCCAGATGGACGCGAAACGGTCTCTGTCAGGGGCAAAATTCACCCACTGATAAGAATGCACACCGTCTTTGATTTTCCTCAGCCACCCGAAGGACAGCTTTCAAAAGTAATCCTTGTTAAACTTGGAAAAAACAGTGCTGCAATACTCGTAGATGACGTTCTGCGCCAGCAAAAAGCCGTTGTTACCGGATTCACTTTACCTGTAAACACCATTTACAAGCTCCCTATTCTCGGCTTCGGAATGATGGGAGAAAATGACGCATTAGTTATAGACACTGAAACGTTAATCAATACCCAGTTAGGACTGAACGAAACTGGAATATAATCTAATTATTCAAATTAAACAGACTAAATTTCATTATTTTGGGCAGTATCAAAAAGCTTTGCTCCCTTTACTTTGTCTGTTATTAATCCCTGTTCACGCAAAGTAAAAGTACACACAACGTTTTTTTCCGCAGGGATATATTTGATGAAAAAAGGCATTCTACTCGCCGCACATGGCTCAAGCAACAGTGCCGCCAATTCTGCTCTGGACAATATTTTAAATAAAGTTGCAGCAGAATATCCAAATATTCCAGCCAAAAAAGCTTATACCTCAGATCATATCCTCAGAGCTCTCAGTAAGCAGGGCAAACACAGTCCTTCGATTAAAGGTACGTTGAAAGAAATGAGTGCTGAGGGGATAACCCACATCGTGATTCAATCTCTGCACGTTATCCCCGGCTCTGAATTCGAGAACATAACTTTGATCATTAACGACATAAACTGCGAAGATTATACTTTTACAAAAGCTATCCCCGGCCAACCACTACTCACAAATATTCAAGAGATAGACGAGGTTTCAGACGTTATCCTGACGGCTCTACCTGAAAGACACCCTGAAAAGGATGCGTTAATCCTCGTTGCTCACGGTTCACGCCACTCAGAGAACGGCAGTAATATATACAAACATTTCAAATACGCGCTCGAATCCAAAGATAAAAATGCCTACATGGGCAGACTTAATTCTCAGGATGATATCGAAAAGATTGCCGCGAAAATAGAAGCATCCGGCCAGAAAAGAGCCTTCCTTCTGCCACTATTATTCGGCGCGGGTAATCATGTTCAGAAAGATATGGCTGGAGATCATGATGAATCATGGAAGAATATAGTTACCTCAAAAGGAATTGAAGCAATCCCTGTAGTACGGGGAATTGGCGAGTTCGATATTTTCGCAGACCGCTGGATGGATAATCTGCGTAATGCCATTAAAAAGCTAGATGGTTAATTTTTAAAAAGATCTGCGCCCTACCTCCCCCTTGCTAAAGCGCTCCCGCGTATATATGTTACGTTTGTAAGAAAAATTCCAAAAAATTACGACAAATGAAAAACACACTCACTGTGAATGTTCATGACGGAACCGTCCTTGAACTGACACCATCAAATGAGCTTAATCTTGCTCAAATCCTATTCCTGAACGGAGCTTTTAACGGAGTTCCTCTCTGCTCGGGTATGGGCCGTTGCGCCTTGTGTAAAGTTAGATTTGGATCATCCGCACCAGCTCCCTTGAAAGAGGAACTCAAGAAATTCAGTTCAGATGAAATTGAGTCTGGCTGGCGGTTATCATGCTTACACAAAGCAAACGCGGGAATAGTTTACCTCCCGCATCCAGAACGCGTTGTTCCTAAAATTTCAGGTAAATTTGCCAGCGGCCTTCCTGACAATCTATCACTCGCCGTCGACCTCGGAACCACGGGTATGCACTGGGCATTTACACTAAACGGCAAAATAGTAACTTCCGGTCAGGAGCTAAACCCGCAAATCGGACTTGGCAGCGAAGTTATGTCCCGTCTTGCTTTCGCGCAAAAGCCTGAGCAATGCAAAATTTTATCTGACCTTGTCACAAACAGACTTGCTGAGATTATTGAACAGACCGCGCCCGCAAAAGACATGGTAATCACGGGCAATCCTTCAATGATCTCAATTCTTGCCGAAGACAACATCGAAGGGCTAAGCCGTGCGCCATATTCACTCCCAAGTCCGGGCGGTGAGATTCTATCACTGAATCACGATCTTCCCAAAGCGTATGTCCCTGCCCATCTAGCTCCTTTTGTAGGGGCAGATATAACAGCAGGCATCGTTTCCCTTAATTTTTCAGACGCAGTTCCTGAGCCGCCATATCTTTTTGCGGATCTAGGGACTAACGGTGAATTTGTTCTATGCCTCACGCCAGATGAATACATTGTGTCATCTGTCCCCATGGGCCCAGCGCTCGAAGGCGTAGGACTATCCAATGGCAGAACAGCCGGACCGGGTGCAATTTCCTCTTTCACCCTCACACCTGCCGGACTTTCTCCGTCATTTATAAGTGAACCGGATAGCCGAAGCACTCCAGGTATTACAGGAACAGGATATCTCTCACTCTGCTCTATTTTGCTGAAATCAGGTGTGCTCACCCGCGAAGGACAATTCTCAAATGGAAACACTCCTTTTGCGGCGCGACTAGCCCAAAACATAACTGAACTACACGGCTCTCCGGCCCTCAATCTAGGCTCAAATACGGAGCTTTTACTCCCTGCTTCTGATATAGAAGAAATATTAAAAGTCAAAGCCGCTTTCAATTTAGCCATGACGGCCCTGTTAGATCAGGCCGGCCTGCCCCCTTCTTCACTGAATTCCTTAATTCTAGGCGGAGCAATGGGACAGCATGTAAATATTAATGATCTTGTAACTACTGGTTTTATTCCTGCTGAAACAGGTCCTATAACCCGCGCCGCAGGCAACACCTCCCTAGCCGGAGCTGTAATTCTCACAAATAATAAAAATGCTCGAGATTTCGCTTCAAATCTACCATCCCTAACTACCGTATTGGAGTTAGCAGGAGGAAAGGATTTTGGACCAAAATATCTCGAAAGGATGATATTTCAATATGTCTATTAGAGTCACATCACTTTTCCCATTACCACAAGAAAAAGTCACCAACACGCTAGAATACTATGAAAAGATATTGGATAAAGCAGCGCCTCTACGTGCAAGACATAGAGAGGAAGTCCACTACGCCATCCGCGATTTATCAAAAATGCTAACAGGTGATCGCGCAAGTTTACCCAAAGATTACATGGGTGATCCACGCACATTTAATGCTTACTTACGCTTTTTCCTACCTTGGAATTTATACAGGCTTACCCGCCTTTTTCAGGGCATGGATTTCGATCTGCCCAATGAAGGCGTCATAATTGACCTCGGAGCAGGACCGCTGACTGTCGCGCAAGCACTCTGGATTGCAAAACCTAACCTTCGCGAAAAACGATTGACCTTTATCAACGTTGACCGTTCACCAAAGCCTATGCGCGAAGGACAAAAACTATTTGAAGCGCTTGCACCCAAAAGCCCTTGGAAAATGGTTAACGTCAAAGGCGGCCCATCATCCAAGGTTCGCGAAAAAGCGAACCTGCTAATCACCGCAAACATGGTGAACGAAGCTTCATCTGGAATGCGCACGCCCCTTCCACTATGGGCAAATAAATTCTCTCAACAGATAAGCAGAATGCTCGCACCTAAAGGGAAAATGCTCATCATTGAACCAGGCATCCGTCGTTCGGGCCGCGTTCTTTCCCTTTTGCGTAATGAATTTATCGAGAAAGGACTTTCAATCCTAGCTCCGTGTCCACATAACGAAGAATGTCCCATGAGCGGTGAGCAAGGTAAATCTTGGTGTCATTTCAACTTTGACTCGACCCATGCTCCAGAGTGGTTACAAAAGCTCGCGAAGAAATGTCGCATGGAAAAAGATAACGTCAGCATGAGTTTCCTATACGTAGGTCAGGCCGATGCCCCTACTCCAGTGCCAGAAGAAAACAGTATGCTCATACGAACTGTTTCCGAATCGTTCAGAATTGACGATGGCGGATTCGGGCAATATGGATGTGCCGCAGAAGGTTTAATCCTACTTCTAGCCAAAGGCGAAGCAAGATCAATCTTCCCCGGTGGACTCGTAGGAATTCCAACACCAGAAAAACTAGAAGAAGACCTAAAATCAGGCGCAAAGATTGTTGAGCTGCCGACTCGCGCAATTCATAAAGCTGCGAATGCAAAGCCTTCTGACCCGAAATCTGATCACAAGTCAAAACCTGATCAAGATTCAAAACCAGTTGAACGTTCTAATTCAAGACCTGATTCAAGAAAAAGTCATTCTCCAAAGAACTCATCTGATTCTTGGACAAGTTCAAAAAAAAGTCATTCTCCAAAGGACACATCTGAGTCTTGGACAAGTTCAAGAAAAAGTCATTCTCCAAAGGACACATCCGATTCTTGGACGAGTTCAAAAAAAGAGTCCTACAAAAAAAATAAACCTCCCCGTAAATAAGGGTGGAAGGATAACTTCAATTGGATTTTATTGATCTGGGAATTATTCCCCATGATGAAGCTGAAAAAATTCAGATTGAAAAACTTAATCAGGTTATGCAGTCCGCTGCGCCTGAGACTCTCTACCTGCTAGAGCACCCCCCTGTGGTGACTCTCGGCAGGCAGGGAGGGCTGGACAATCTGCTGATCAGTGAAGAGAAGCTCCGTGCTATGGGTGCGGAGATTGTTCGTACTACCCGGGGTGGCAATATTACTTGCCATTACCCAGGTCAGCTTGTTGTTTACCCCGTCATGCGTATTGAAAAGCGGCGCGGAGGCATTAAGAAGTTCTTTCATGACATGGAAGAAACAGCTATTCAAACTGCGGCACGGTTTGGTGTTTCAGCGAACAGAAGCGAAGGTCAGCCCGGTGTATGGGTTGGTGACGGCAAGCTCTGCTCTATCGGAATTGGTGTGAAAAAATGGATCACTTACCACGGCCTTTCATTTAATATTTCCCGCGACATGACACTTTTCAATGCTATCACCCTTTGCGGCTTGCATGGCGCACACCCGACATCCCTTTCTGCTGAAGCGGATAAGGATATTGACATCGAGGATGTTAAAAATGTCTTTAAAGAAGAATTCAGAAGAATATTTGCGGATTCCTTCGTGGCTTAGAGTTAAGCTTCCGGCGGGTAAATCTTTCAATGACACTGCAAAACTACTGGCTGACCTGAATTTAAATACGGTCTGTCAGAACGCGAAATGCCCCAACACATGGGATTGCTTTTCGCGCAAAGTCGCCACTTTTCTTATCATGGGATTCGTGTGTACGCGCAACTGCGCCTTCTGCAATATTACTTCGGGTGATATAGATCCGCTTGATGCGGATGAACCGCGCCGTATTTCCGAGGCAGTCTCAAGGCTCGGCCTTAAGTACGTAGTGGTCACGTCAGTCACACGCGACGACCTACCGGACGGTGGAGCCCAGCACTACGCTGAAACCATCACACGCATTCGCACCGACCATCCTGATTGTAAAATTGAAGTACTAATCCCAGATTTCCAAGGCAACCTTGATGCGCTGAAAACCGTCATCAAAGCCGGCCCCCATGTCATCAATCATAATGTCGAAACTACCCCTGATTTGTACTCAGAAATTAGGCCTCAAGCAGACTACCAGCAAAGTCTTGAGATGCTGGATAGAGTAAAAAAATTGAGCAATAGTATTCCCGCGAAATCAGGATTAATGGTAGGGCTGGGAGAAACGGATAAGCAAGTTTACAAGGTTATTAAAGACCTAGCAGAAACAAATTGCGATATCGTGACTGTAGGGCAATACATGCGCCCCTCAAAAGAGCACCCAGCGGTTAAAAGATACGTTGAGCCACTTGTTTTCGAAGAGTATGCCGAGTATGGCAAGTCATTAGGAATAAAAAATATCTTTAGCGCACCGCTGGTCAGGAGTAGTTTTCAAGCTTCTGAATCGTTTGATAAGTTGTAAACACAATATGCTCGCAGATTATGTAAAACCAGAAATCGGGCAATCAACAGTTATAGCTAGGAGCAATTAAGTGGCAATAACCCCACAGCAGACAGTTCAGTTGAAACAAGTTTCCCGTGGAAATTTCTTGATGAGTAATGTGCTTAAGCACAATGTTCTATTTAGAGAAGGAACCAAAGGCGATGCCGCTTACATTCTGACTGAAGGTAAAATTGAGATATCCGGTACAGTTGAAGGGCATAATAAAGTATTTGCTAACCTCACGCCTGTTTCTATTTTTGGCGAAATGGCTCTTTTTCTGGATGAAGGCGTACGCACAGCCACAGCGACTGCCCGTGAAGACTCAAAGGTCATTAAAGTCACTAAAGATGATTTCGATGAATACTTGCAAAACTCACCCAAAGTGATCACCTCTATCATCACCGTACTCGTTAATCGCCTCAAAACTACAACCCAAAAAGCCATGAAAGTTCCGAGCGCAAACATGGGCGTAGTACGCATGCTAGACATGTTCGTTGCCAATGGAGCAAAAGAACTCAAATACGAGTCAACGCTTAAATCTCTAGCTGACTCATTTCTGACCACCACAGAAAAAATTGAACATTACATCCAAGAATTAGCTGACCAAGGGCTGCTTACCATATCTCGTAACAACAACGAACGCCGTGTTATCCAGATACTAGAACAAGATCTGTTCAAAACAGTTGTACAAAACAAAAAAAACAAGCTTTCTACCGAAGCGCCCTTTACTTAGAAAGAAATAAACAAATTTTGCATTAATAATATATTCATTATTGACAAAAGAGCTCACAGAAGTTTACGGAATAACTGAAGGTTGCAGTATTCAACAGCTTATTAATTGTTCGAATACGCTTAAATAAATGGCTTGCCGCGTGTCCTTATCACTTAATTTTAAAGGAGAAGGAAATGCCTAAATTTGTTATTGAACGCGAAATACCCAAAGCTGGGGATCTTAAACAGTCAGAATTGCAAGGAATTTCACAGACTTCATGTGGAGTATTGCAGCAGCTCGGGCCACAGGTTCAGTGGGTTCAGAGTTATGTTACAGATGACAAAATTTATTGCATCTACATAGCTCCAGATGAAGCTTCAGTCCGCAAACACGCCGAAATGGGCGGATTTCCGGCAAACAGCGTATCAGTAGTTAGATCTATCATTGATCCAACCACAGCTGAGTAAACGCACAACAACAAAAAAGGTTAGCTATTAATATAGCTAACCTTTTTTATAAAATAAAAGTGCGAATTTATTATTCAAGCTTACGAGTGAAATCCTTAACGATAATTTCTATAGTAGGAATCCCATTAAACTTATCAATCTTGGGTGAAAAAGCAAAACGCATCTTTGAACCAATTAAATTTGATCCCAATTTTTCGGCCAAGCGCCACGCCTTAGCTGTCATTTTCCTTTTCTTATCCAAATCAGCGATAACCAACTTCACATGTTCTTTACCCATGGGCCTGCGCTCCATAATTTCCACAGGTGTGGTTGTGAAAACAGGTTCAGGATTACCCATGCCAAACGGTTGCATCAACTCCATCTCTTTGAGCAGAACATAATCTACTTTTTCCAGCTCCAATTCTTTATCTACCTTAAGTGTGGGCTTTAACGGCTCCGGACCTACAGCATCCAAGACAGCTTTATCGAACCCTTCTTTAAGTTTATCAAAGTTTGCAGCAGGGAAAGACATGCCGGCAGCCAGCTTATGACCGCCAAAATTAGTAAATAAATTTGACATTTCAGTTAGAGCTTCATGAATGTGAAATTCGCGGGTAGACCTTGCAGATCCTTTGATAACACCATCATCTTCGCAAAGCATAATAGTCGGGCGATAATACTTTTCTACTACTCGCGAAGCGACAATGCCTATGATTCCGGGATGCCAATCGGGGGAGAAAAGCACCAGTCCAACCCTGTTATGAGGTGGGCGGGACTGTTCTTCAGCCTGAGCAAGGGCCTCTTGTAAAATACGGTCTTCTTCAGCGCGCCGCTCAGAGTTAAGTGCATCCAGCTCTTTTGCTATAGGACGGGCCGTTTCCATATCCTCGGCAAGGAGCAGTTTAAGAGCCTTGTCAGGATCACCCATTCTTCCGGCAGCATTGATTCTTGGAGCAAGCCCAAAACCAACCTGCCCTGCCCCGATAGCGGCAAACATATCATACTTGCTGACAACTTTAAGAGCAGCCAGACCGGGACGTTTTGCTTCTTTCAAAAGAAGCAATCCGTTCTTAACTAAAATTCTATTATGCCCTTGCAATTCAACTACGTCAGCAATTGTGCCTAGAGCTACTAAATCGAGATATTGTCTCAGATCCGCAGGTTCACCCGGAAGCAATCTGTTCATTTGCGCCATAAGCATAAAAGCAACCCCCACACCAGCAAGAGTGGCACATGGGCAATCATAATCTTTACCATTTAAGGTCGTCAGGCGTGGATTACAAACTGCAGCGGCAGGCGGAAGTTCATCACTCGGCAAATGATGATCAGAAACAACTACGGTCATCCCCATTTCATTCGCAGCAGCAATTTCTGCGTTATTAGTAATCCCACAGTCAACGGTGAGCAGTAGTTCCACACCATCATCACTTAGCTTCTGTAAATAGGGGATATTAAGGCCGTAGCCCTCTTCAATGCGGTTCGGGAGATGGTGAGTGCATTCAAAGCCGCGGGCTTCGAGGAAAGTTTTAACAAGCGCAGTTGAAGTAATGCCATCCACATCATAGTCACCCCACACAGCGAACTTTTTGCCCGCAGTGAGACCATCTACAAGCACCTTTGCGGATTCTTCAACACCGGGAATTTCAGTAGGTTTACATAAATTCCTAAGGCCGGGTGAAAGATAAAAATCCATTTCAGCGCGAGTTTTAAACCCTCTATTCCACAAAATTTCAGCCAAAAGTTCAGTAATGCCTAGCTCTGCCGCAAGTGTAGGTAAGGAAGAAGGCAATTCTTCTTCGCTTCTCAGCTTCCAAATAGATGGCAAATTAAACTCCGTTATTATTTATGAAAAAAAGAGATGGGGACTAAAAATTAAACTTCATATCAACAACAACATCGCTTTTTTTCTTTTCTTTTTTGGCGCTTATAATTTTAGCTTTCACATGGGCTGTAGGGGCAGCTTCATCATCAACCATAATAATATCGTCTTCACCGCACCCTATATTTTTCATATACTTTAAAAAGCGCCCAGCTTCTTCATGCTCCGGATTAATATCAAGGCTTTTATGAACATAATTAAGACATTCCTGAACCTTGCCATTTTCAAAATATGCGCGAGCAATATTCAAACACAAATTATCATCTCTTTTGCTTATTTTTTCTGCTTTATGATAATAATCAAGAGCCTGATCGATCATGCCGTTTTTGCGCAAACTGATCCCGAACTCATTAAATAAATGCTTGTGCTGTGGCTCAAACGTGGAATCGAGTACGACCAGACGCTTAAAAATATCGCTGGCCCGATCCGTTTCGCCCCGAGCAAGATATGTAAGCCCCAGCCCAAAATTTGCCCGTACATTGTGTTCATCAATCTCAATTGCAGAACTGAACTCATACTCAGCACTATAGAGCTCTGATCTATCACGGTGCAACTCCCCGCGAGCAATCGTTGTATCCAGCTCTTTCATGCGGGGTAAAACAACTTCAAGATAGTATTCAGGTTCAGGTTCATATTTATTGAGAAACTCTTCCATTGTAACAATAGTCTTCAGACCGGATGGAACTTCGCTCTCGTTTAAGGGCTGAACCTCAAGAGTCTTATTAGCAAGCTCGGCAACAAACCAAAACATCTTCTGTGTAGTACGCTTCGTAGTAGTACCCGTTCCCACACTTGCAGCCTGCATAGTGGAGAAAACTCCCTGAATCATGACATTTTGGCCTATCGACATCTATTTAACGGCTCCGACTAAGAGTTCATTTCAGCAATAATTCTGCGAGCAGCATCTGCTGGATCATCAGCACCGGTGATCGGACGCCCTACAACGAGGAAGTTTGATCCTCTGCTAACAGCCTGAGCTGGAGTTACAACTCTGCGCTGGTCATCAGAAACACTTGCAGGTCTGATTCCCGGAGTCAGGCATAGAAAGTCGCTACCGCATTTTTCTTTAACGGCTTCAACTTCAAGACCAGAACAAACAACCCCGTCTAGTCCTGCCTGGGATGACGCAAGGGCTAGATCAAGAACCGCATCGCCAAGTCCATTTGGAACCGCAAACGGAAGATCTTCTTCACCCATGCTTGTGAGCACAGTAATAGCCATAAGCAAAGGACCTTCGCTGCCGGTTGCAGCTTCTGCGCGCCCTTCACGAGCAGCAATTGCCATACGCTCTCCGCCCATTGCGTGAAGGCTGAGCATATCAGCCCCGCCTAAAGTTGCGGAACGCACAGCACCCTTAACGGTGTTTGGAATATCAAAAAATTTGAGATCAACAAAAACTTTAAAACCCATCTCCTTAAATGTGGAAATGAGCTGTGGCCCTTCCGCACAAAAAAGTTCAAGACCGACTTTAACCCACGGGGCAACTCCGCGAACTTTCTCGGCCATCGCAATGGCATCTTTGGCATTCTTAAAATCGAGGGCAACAACTAATTCAGACATACTACTCCCAACTGCTTAATACACTTTCAAGAAGTCCCGGATTGGTACAGGGACGATTTTTTCCGGCATGATAAATAGCTCGCAGCTCAGAATAAGCTTGTTCGAGATCATCATTAACGATCCAGAATTCAAACTTAGGAGCTGAAGCCATTTCTTTCATAGCATTTCTAAGTCTGCGAGAGATAACCTCGGCAGAATCGGTATTTCGTCCTTCAAGACGAGACCGTAAATCAGAATATGACGGAGGCATCAAAAAGACAAATATCCCGTCAGGCATAGTTTCCATGAGCTGCATTGCACCCTGAAAATCTATATCAAAAAGAATATCCATACCTTTAAACAACATTTTTTCAACAGGCTTTTTAGGAGTCCCATAGAAATTACCATGGACCTCTGCCCATTCAGCAAATTCTCCAGCATCACGCTTGGTGATGAACTCCTCAGTGGACAGAAAATAATATTCCCTGCCGTGAGCTTCACCTTCTCTAGGTTCACGAGTTGTACACGAAATGGAAAAACCCACTTCTGAAAATTCCTTGCGGAGTTTCTGTACCAGAGTACTTTTCCCGGTACCAGAAGGGGCACAAAGTACGAGCACCTGCCCTTTTCTGGGCGGTCTTGAAATATCAGTCATTATCAACCTCTTCAGATGTATAACGATGTCCGATAGTTTCTGCCTGAATAGCTGATAGGATTACATGATTGGAATCCGTAACTATAATTGAACGTGTTTTACGTCCCTGAGTGGCATCAACAAGACGTCCTTCCTGCCTCGCTTCTTCACGAAGCCTGCGCATCGGAGATGAGGAAGGATTGACAATGGTAATTACGCGGCTGGAAACCACGTAATTACCGAAACCAATATTAAGTAATGTTTGCTTTTGCATTTGCAACCAAACTATTCGATGTTTTGAACCTGCTCGCGGCACTTTTCAAGCTCAGCCTTGAATTCTACAACTACACGGCTGACTTCAATATCCTGACACTTGTTACCACAGGTATTGATCTCTCTGAATGTTTCCTGAAGAAGGAAATCAAGTCTTTTACCGGCATCCTTATTACTATTCAGAACTTCAAAAATACGGTCGAGGTGAGCATCAAGGCGAGTAGCTTCTTCTGAAACATCAAGTTTATCAGTAAGAATAGCAACTTCCTGAATCATTCTGTCTTCAGAGTACTCAGCGCCGAGAGTTTCCATCATATTAGTAACTCTTTCAATAAGAGCAGCGCGTCTCATTTCAAGAATTTCAGGAACTTTAGCCTTAACGGTTTCGCCGTACTCTTTAAGTAAGGTGAAACGTTCTTTAAGATCGACAACAAGATCATCACCTTCAGCTTGTCTGGACTCACGCCAGTTAGCAAGAGCGCCTTCAAGCCCTTTAGTGATGGAAGCGGCTAGTTTAGGATCCGGCTCGCTTGAAGCATCTCTCCACAAGGAAGATAGGCTGAAAAGTCTATTGTAATCAGGAGTAAAATCTACGCCATCAGCAGTCGCCATATCGCGAACCTGAGTGATCATAGCTTCTGCCTGAAGTTTATTCAGACCGATTCCGAGAAGCTCTGCGCTGAAAACTTCAAGATTCAAGGAAATATCAACTCTACCACGAGAGCCATATTTTCTGACCAATTTTTCCCAACGGGATTCGTATCCACGAAGGAAACCGGGCAATCTCCATTTAAGATCAAGGTAACGAGAATTAACGCTACGAATTTCCCAACAATGGGACCATTTATCTTCAGTAGTCTCAAAACGTCCAAATCCAGTCATGCTTACAGGCATTTAAGCCTCCTTACTTTTTAAATATCATTTAAACAGCACCATCTTTTGTGCTGCTCATCAATTTTATATTATCATTTATATATCAACAGCCCGGCTCAGATAAGACGGACAATCAATTTGTCATCAATAACCTTTACAGGAGCAACTTTCACGAGTTCACGCGGAACAGCTCCTTCAAATCCTTCCTCAAAAATACAGGTAGAATAAAACTCGCAAACACCTGAATTCTTATTTTGAAAAAGGATTCGCAACGAATCTAATTCAGAAATTTTATTTAAAAACTCAGCCTTCTTTTCTGCGACTAAACCACGCAAAATAGCACCGCGTTCTTTCTTCACAGAGCCGTGCAATTGATCTTTCATCTTTGCCGCCGCCGTGCCCGGCCTCACTGAATACGGGAAAACATGCGCATAAGATAGAGGGAGTTTTTGGCAAAATTCGAGAGTATTGTTAAATTCCTCCTCAGTTTCGCCGGGAAAACCCGTCAATATATCCGCTCCAAGCCCGAAAACAGGCCATATCTGGCTTAGCTTCTCAGTAAATGCAAGCGCATCCTCAGCCTTATAATGCCCCCTGCCCATCCTTTTAAGCACAGCGTTATCGCCGCTCTGCAAGGATAAATGAAGCTGCGGACAAATTAATTTTGAAGCTGAAAGAACCTCCAAAGCCCTTTCTTTTAGCTGTCCGGGCTCAAGTGAGCTGATACGAAATCTGACTTTCCCGCCCCACTCGGAACCAAACTCGTTTTCGATCCGCTCCATGAGATCCCAAAAATCAGGACGTCCTTCAAACTCACGACCGTAGTGACTGAGATTAATGCCACTAATGATCATTTCTCTGAATCCGGCCTCAATTAACCGCTCAATTTCAGCCAGTACATCTTCCATCTTCCTGCTGACACTTGGCCCGCGAGTAATAGGAACAATGCAATATGTACAGCGATGAGAACAACCATCCTGAACCTTAACAACAGCTCTTGTTCGCTTATAATCTTTGATTGCAAAAGGCTGAAAAACAGTTTCCGCCCCGCTATCTTTAGGCTGGTCACCAGACTCACCAGCTATACCAGTAAGTTGCAAAAGATCTGCCTTACGTTCCTGTGGAATGACCTCAATGACACCGGGGAGTTCCGCTAGTTCTGCACCAAAAACTTGCGCGGCACAGCCCGTAACAATAATATTGGCATCAGGGTTACGACGGTTAAGATTACGAATAACCTTCCTCAAATCCTGCAAGGCCGATGCTGTAACAGCGCACGAATTGATCACGACATCATCAGCATCTTCATCATTTACAGCCTGCTCAAAACCCATCTGCGCCCAGCGCTGGCGAATCGATTCACTTTCGTATTGGTTGATCTTGCAACCTAGTGTGGTGATCCAAAATTTTTTCATATTTCTACCTAAGTTATCCTGATCATATAACATGGAGTCTTAAGATATTAAACTGCTAACTTTATACGCCAATGGTACTTACTTATCTTTTAAACTTTGAAGCTTATCGGCTTTCTTTTTGCGCCCGGCCTTACTCAGCTCTTTTTGCAAAGCCTCATCAGGTACAATTGGCAAAGGCTTGGGTGCTTTATAATCAAACTTATCTAAATGATGAACAGAAAAACCTCCACCAAGCTGCGTCTCTATCTTTTCAACCTTGGACACATCCTCAGTTGCGGTAAAAAGAAAGGCAACTCCCTTTCGAGACTTTTCATCGATCATCTTTATACGATGTCTATATATTTCAATAGTATCTGGAATATCGTAATTAATGACATGTGTAATAGAAGAGCACTTAATGCTTCGCGCAGCAAGGTCAGTCGATACAATAATTTTAAACTTGCCGCTCTTAAAACCATCCAGCACGCGCAAACGTTTACTTTGCGCAAGGTCACCATGCAACTCTGCGGCATTAAACCCATATTTTATAAGTCTAGCGGCAAGCCGATTCGCCCATCGTTTAGTCCTGACAAATATTAAAACACTTTCTGACTCAATATCCTCAAGCAGAGACTTCAAAAACTCCTGTTTGAGATGAACAGGTACAGGGCAGCATATATGCTTAACCGTTTCAACTGGAGCTGTGTTTGCAATTTGAAATATTTCAGGCTGACATAACACTTCTGAACTGAGTGTACCCACTCCCGAGTGGAGTGTTGCAGAAAACATCAAATTTTGACGTTCAAAAGGAAGCTCTGCCAACACAGTTTTTATATTATCTAAAAAACCCATCTCCAGCATGCGGTCAGCTTCATCGATTACTAGTGTATCAACTTGCGATAAATCAACCTCACTACGGCCTATCATATATGATAGCTCAGCGGGACATGCAGTCAGCAGTGATACACGGGAAATATCTTTAACTTGTTTTGCGGGATCAGCTTTATACGCGGCACTACTCGTTTCATTAGGACAAGCAAGTCCACTGCGCATTCCGGTCTGCTTACCGAGAGATATAAAATTTTCGTGTATTTTTTGAGCTATATCAAGAGTAGGAGCTAGGACTAAAACGCGGATGGGGCCGCGTGTTTCAACTCCATTTTTTACCAACTTCTGCAAAATAGGCAGTACGAAGGAAGCGGTTTTTCCCGTGCCCGCCTGAGTAAAGCCCAGCACATCGCGGCCAGCTAAAACAGCAGGTATAATTTTCTCTTGAATCAGAGTAGGTGTATCCTGGCCAGACGCGCGAACCCCCGAAGAGATGCGAGAATCAAAGCCAAAAGAATCAAAACTCAAAAAAAACTCCATTGCCGCGATACAAGATAATGCCGTGTAGAGCGCGCGGACTATCATATATTTATTACGCACTGTAAAGTGAAATGGATTGCCGTTCAAACATAAAAAAGCTCCTTAGGCATTTAGATACCAAAGGAGCTTTTTGAAATTCTTTATAAAACGGCTTAATTTACCAGCGATGAGAAAGACGAGTTTTGGACCATTCCGATAAGTATGGCATCAGTTCATTACCAAGTTCATGGAGAGGCACAATATTCCCTTCAATAATAATACCCTGCGGAAGAAGATTCATATCGTGATATTCTTTCGGCCCTAGAAAGGCAGTATTCTTTGCTAGCAGCACAGAAACATTCATTTCCTTACAAAAAGCAATTAGACCTTCAGGGAAAAAGCCTGCGTTCGCAATGTTCTCACCAAGTGTCCCGAAAAGGGTTTTACTGATGGAAACAAAATGTTCCCTGCGCAGCGGCTGATGCATAGCAGCAACCATTTCATTCGAAACAAATGAAACCTGCTTATTTAAAAGAGGTTCATAATTGCGTTTATCTCTAGCATCACCTAAAATGATATCAGCTAAGCCTAACTCATTGAAAATTTTATAGCTCTGCAGTCCAACCATTTTGTCATACTCAATTCCGTAAAGAGTTATCTCTTTAAAGCCGAGCCTACGAGCGTGAATGTGCTGAGCAAGTAGCAAAATACCAGTTCCGGTTCCAATATCAAGACCAACATATTCGTCTGATTTCTGGAGCTTAGAAGAAAGTTTTTGAGTAATAATGGAACGAATAATATGACTTGTCTTAGTGATATCGGCTAGCATCCTTAGAGAAAAGGACCACTGACGCAAGTAATTCATCAGCTCAATGTCATCGTCAGGTTCATTAAGACTGCTGTGACGGCTGAACATTTCACAAAGCGCACTAATATCCTGCAACGGCACAACTTCATCAAAACTACCCTTGTGAACATAGCAATAAAAATATTTGAGAACCATACCCATAATCATGGGATCTGTTACAGCTACAGTAGGATCACTAAGCATATCGACATCTTTAAGCAGTGAACTATCAGTATAAAGGGATGGGTCGATGACCAGATCCTGTGTGAATTGGCGCGGATAGCGAACTTTTTCAGCTTCCATGGCGGTCTGTTCCTGCATCTCCATTCTCTCCTTACAATCATCAATATGTTAATTAGGCACTCTTTGCCCTTCCCTCCCCATATTGCATAGACCATACCCAAATTTTACAGCCACCTCTTCATTCGCAATCTCTAAAAAAATTAAACCTATTATATCAGGAGAATACAAAGGAAATATTTTTTTTAAAACGACAAAAAAAAGCCGCCTTCAAATAATGAAAGCGGCTTTTAACAGGAAAAATATTCACGTTAGAATTTACGGAAAGATCCTCCAGAAGGATATCTGCGCCTAATGGAATCTACCACGCTGATATGAGCATTGAACGGATTACCCGGGACCGCAGCCGCGGTTATCGGCTTTAGATCATGCTGGGGAAACCTTTCTATATGAAGGTTATACGCCAGAATCATAAGGTTTTCGAGGTTCACGCTATCTAAAACATTATATGCTAATAGAGTTTCAAGCGCTTTTTCATTGCCGGACATTTCATATTCATTCCACAAAAGAACAGCGAAATAACCATCAAGTCCGGCCGCGTCGCCACGATCGATGCCGAAATATTGTTCGATACCCTTTAAGCCGCCGGTTATTCCAAGCGATCTGAAAACAAAGCGCAAATCAATATGAGCTGCATTAATTTTAATGCCGAAATATTTCTCTATAAAAGGCACATCAAAGCATTTTCCATTGAAACTTACGATCATGGGATACTTAGCAATCTCATCTTCAAAATCATGAAGATTGCGCCCCTGAACATAGGTTTTCACTTCACGGCCATTCCAGAGAGCTATGGTCGTAATATCGCAGGAGTGGGCATCTGTGCCTGTAGTTTCTATATCTATATATGCGATATTATCCTGAAAATGAGAATACATACGCCACTGATCAGACGCCGGAAGTCTATCCGCAAACCAGCGAGGGTCTCGCCCTTTGAGACGCTCCAAAGATTCACTGCAACCTTTTTCAAGCTCACTGATTTTAGCATCTGAAAAAGGCATGTCAGCACCTTTAACAATGTCTGACCAACTACTTATTCCAGAATTCCATATTTTGGCCTCGGTAGTATTACCGATCCCTTTAAGATGACAAAAAGTTCTTTCGAGCATATCAAAACCTTGCGTATATATTTCTGTCTGCAGTTAAAAACACCGCAGATGGAGATTTAAATTCAACCTTGAACCACTTCACTAACTATTCATTGTAGCGGTCAATAGCGGTAATAACCAATATAGTCCAGTTCGAAGCCGACATTGACAATTTATTGATTTGGAACCTACATGAATAAAACTTAGAGATATTTTTTGTCATCGTAAAATTGTCATTACAGGACATATATAATGGAAAATTTTGATTTTCAATCCATATTAGATAAATTAGACAAGCTCGACTTCAGGCACTGGTTAGACAAACTGGATTTAATGGTAATTAATCCTGCCATAGAACTGTATAAGTCTCTTCCGCCTGAATCTCTGCCTATCATTCTGGCTATAGCAGGTGGAATTGGACTGCTAGCCTCAATCATCGGCTATATTATCCTGCGTCCATCACCTAAGAAGGGAAGCGGATCTTCCGGTAAATCCAATAATTTTATCTCATCGTTCAAAAACGACGGTGTAATATTAGACATCGCAGAACCAGATGCGCATGACAATTTATTCGCACGCGCTGTTATTACCGATATTCAGGAAGATAGACTCCAGCTTGAATTAGTAGAAGATCTGGGGCTATCAAAAAACACCGACTCCAGACCAATGCTGATAATGTTCCCGCCTGAGAAAACAGAAACCGGATCAGTTAACTGCTTTAAGACCATAATGGTTTCAGTCGATTGTCGAACTGAAAATTGCGGGCGGATAACAATCAGCACCCCGACCAAGTTTTCCAGCGTTAAGCGCCGTCGGCATAAGCGCAAAAGAGTTATTGATCAGCAATTTATACGGGTCAAAATGTGGCTCGGAGCACCTGACACAGACGATGCATCTTTTGCAGACGCAGTTCCAGATTTGGCAGTAAACTCATATGACCCAAGATCGGGTGGTCACGAAGATAACGAGGTTATCAACATTTCAAACGGAGGAATCGGAGTCAGCACTCCGCTGATACTGAGCGAAAACAAGTTTGATACAGGGACCAATGTGCTTATCAATATTTTCATGTTCAACTTCCGCCAAAAGGTATTTAAACCTTATTGGTATGCTGGACAAATACGCACAGTTGAAAACATTGATAGAGCAACATGTCGCTTAGGAGTTGAATTCACCATGAGCGGAACTCTCCATGATGAAAATGAGCAACTCATTGACTGGACAGAAATATAAGCATTTAACGGATAAAACCCCGGCAAGAATATTATTCCTGCCGGGGCGAATCATGTCGTACCGTCATCTAACGCAAAGGGCTAAATCTACAAACCGGTCTATAAGTTTATCCGACCTTATGGATGTAGCGGTTCTTCATAAGAGGAGTTCCTTTCGCAACTCCTAAATATCCTCGACACCGCACTCCGTCCTTTTTGGCCTGACCAAGATCCTCTTTAAGAGTTGCATGTAACTTCTTTGCTACTGAAGTAAGCTGTCCTTGAAGGGACTTTAGCTTCTCAAGCTTACCTGTAATGGCATCAAGACTTACACTTTCTTTAGTCTGCAAGGCCTGACTGGTATAAAGCACTCTTTTTTCAGTAATCTGAAAAGCTTCTTCAACTTCTCCGGCTACCAGATACTTCATTTCCTGATGGCCCAAATCCAAAGCCTGATCTAAAAGATTTAAAGTATCTGCCATAACAGTTACCCCTTAGCTGCTTCTCTGACATCTTCACGAATTGCGGAAATAACATTCTTCCACTTTTCAACTGAAGGCAGGAATTCATATTCAAGTAAATCTGCAAGCAAAATCCAATCTTCATTTTCAAGCACTTCAGTCATTTCAGTGAAAAGACTGGAAAATTCATCTACAACAGCCTCAAAACCAATCTTTTTGCTCAGGGAAAATTGATCCCTTAGAGTTCCGACCATGCCAAGGAAGTCTCTGGTTACATCAAGTAGATCCTGATATAATTCAAGTGCTTCAGCATCATCAGCCTGTCTGAAAAGTTCAGCAACCTGCTTACCGCCACCCGCCATGATATTCACGACTTTGTATAGTTCAAGGGTAATGCTGCTAGCCATTTCGACAGTGGTAGAGCTTTTGATTTCGAGAGATTCAACTTCAGAAGTTTCGATATCTTCTGATTGATTCGGGTAAATTTCGCTGAAAGGTTCATCGTTTACAAACACATCAGTTACAATGCGATCAGCAAGAAATCCCTGCTCGATAACGCTTTCGAAAACCTGCTCCAGATTCTCAAAACTTCTAATGTCCATGTCCCTTTTTTGTCCATCGATAACGATCATGATTACTCTCCTTCTAAAATTGGTACGTATTTTTTTCCGGTTAGTCCGGTACACTGGAGAACATACAAAAGCTATGCCAACTTATTCAAAAGAGGAATGAAGCGCAAAAACAAGCCCTCTGTAACGCTCCAGAAGAAGAGCAAGTCCATCCATGGAATCATGCGCTCTGGACTCGAAATACCAGAGAGAAGAAAGAACAACCAACTCTGGCTTTGATGAAAAAATATCCTGTATTTTCTGAAAGTTAGCTAAGAATTTAACTTTCATACTTTCAATAGGATTTGCCTGTAGCAATAGAGCCTGTTTGGTCAAAAGAAATAGCAAATCGCGGGCTTCTGCTAGAGGCGGAACCAGTTTTGACCGAAATTCTAGAGATGGGACCACATCTGCTAATTTAAATGTGGAAAGGTCTTCCCCGTCAAGAAAACGACGGTACAAATCCCTTTGAAGCTTGATCCATTTATAGCGGTCTGAAGTATCATGACCAGATAGCGATGAAAGTGCCATAAACCCCTGACCATCGCGCCCAGTAAGATATGCGCGCGCGCCTGAATTTTCTGGGCTAGCCCACTGTCCAGTCGACAAAAAATGTGCGACAGCTTCAAATACATAAGTCCCGCTGACTTCGTGGCGGCACATATTACCGCTTGGGCAGGGAACTCCAAACGGACAAGGATGACAATCTGCATCAGGCTCAAGACAAAGTAGGTTTTCCGCAGCAGGGCCAGTATCCCACGGCTGCGCGGTAGCCAGAAAAATAGCAGCAACAGGTACGCCGCGTCCGGCAGCAAGGTGCATTGTTCCGGTATCGTTAGTAACTAGAATATCTAGCTTACCAAGAACGGCAGAAAGTTCCGACAAACCCGTTTTACCCATAAGATTAATAGGTGGAAATGATGCCCCCTCAAGAATCCTGCTACCTATGCCCTGTTCACCCTCTGTTCCCAAAAGAACCGGAACTCTGCGCAATTCATTCCATAATTTATTGCCTAGCTCCCTGAAATGTTCAACAGGCCAACGCCTGCGGTCTTCACTCGCTCCGGGCTGAAATCCAACATAGCCTTGAACGCCATCGACCTGCGTACCTTCATATATGGGAGGTGTAAGTAACTCATCTGCGACAGCGTTCATCTCAGTAGATGGTTCCGCAAGCTTAAACGGTACAGTGTCACCAAGCCCTGCGACTCTATTAAATAGATCAACTACATTAAAAGGGCTGGCCCCTCTATTGGCAGACGCAACTTGTAGAAAGCCGGCCCAAGGTGAGGTGTCGGCATTGAATCCAAAATTATCCACGGCAAAACCGCGAAGTTCGCGGACCTTATTACCATTGCGGGTCAAGCGCATTGCTAGCAAACGGGCCGGAAGAGACGGCGTTAGATTAATGATCAGGTCTGGATCTATTTGCTCTTCAATCTCAGCGCAGAAAGATTCAAATAACAACAAGGCCTCGCGCCAATCACGATCAAGCGCGGCAAGGAGAGAAGCTCCGGGCATGGCAATAGTGCTTGCGACATCGCGCATAAGAGCCGTTGTTCCGGAAAAATTATCAAGACACATTATACTTGGTTCATATCCGGCAAGCTTAAGCCCGGAAATAACGGGCTGAGTCTGGAGCAAATCTCCGAAACGAGTAAGATTTATAACAAGTGCTTTCATCACGTGGAGCTTCCTTTCTTTAATCTTTTTAAGAGAATATACCTTGGTAACATCAGTATACAAGCTCGGGCAATAGGAACAAGATGCTGCAAACGGTAGCTTTTTCAGTTTAACGGGTAATTAACACCGCCAAACGGCAGTTAGTTCCGTCCACGCTTTTATCCTACCGTTTATCGAAAACCATGTGCATCAAAAGTGAAAAGTGTATATAACTAGCTCATCCGGTCAGAAAAACCATTTGTGGGGTTACAAACCGGATAACCCTTTTCTGCACAATCAGGCACCTATTAACTCTCAGGAGGTTTCACCAAATGACTAAAGAGAACAAAATTGAAAGCCTTTCTACCGAAAAAAGACTTTTTAATCCTCCCACCAACGTACCTACAGCGTGCGTGAAAAGTCTTGAAGAATACAAAGCCATTTATGACCGTTCTATTAATGATATGGATGGATTCTGGGCCGAACGCGCAGAAGAGCTCATCACATGGGACAAAAAATGGGACACAGTTCTAGAATACGATTTCGACAAACCAGAAATTAACTGGTTCAAGGGCGGAAAGCTGAATGCTTCTGCAAACTGCTTAGATCGTCATATTGAAAATGGTCGCCGCAACAAAGCTGCACTTATCTGGCAGGGCGAGCAGGACGATGAAGTTAAAGTTTACACTTACGACATGCTTCACCGTGAAGTTTGCCGATTTGCAAATGTTCTTAAAAAAATGGGCGTAGAAAAAGGCGACCGCGTTTCTATCTACCTTCCAATGATTCCTGAACTTGCTATCGCAATGCTTGCATGTACCCGTATCGGTGCACCGCACACTATTATTTTTGCAGGATTCAGCTCCAACAGTCTTCGCGACCGCATCAATGACTGTGAAGTTAAGGTTCACATCACAGGCGACGGCGTACTTCGCGGCGGCAGAGTTATTCCTTTGAAGCCAAACTCCGACGAAGCACTCAAAGAATGTCCAACAGTTGAACAATGTGTTGTTGTTCCAAGAGCTGGCAACGAAGTTGAAATGGTTGAAGGTAGAGACAGATTCTGGGGCGACCTAATGTCCGACCCGGAAATTTCCAACGACTGCCCTTACGAGCTCATGGATTCTGAAGATCCTCTTTTCATTCTCTACACTTCCGGTAGTACTGGCAAACCTAAAGGTGTTTTCCACACAACAGGTGGTTACATGACCTACGCAGCTCATACCTGCCAATGGGTTTTCGATCTTAAAGATGATGACGTTCACTGGTGTACCGCTGATATTGGCTGGGTAACAGGACATTCATACATCGTATACGGACCACTCGCTCTCGGTGCGACCAGCATCATGTTCGAATCCGTTCCGACCTATCCAGATCCAGCTAGATTCTGGCAGGTTTGTGAAAAATTCAGAGTTAATGTTTTCTACACAGCTCCTACTGCCATTCGTGCTCTAATGCGTGAAGGCGACCAGTGGGCTGAAAAATATGACCTCTCCAGCCTGCGTGTTCTCGGAACAGTTGGTGAACCTATCAACCCCGAAGCATGGATGTGGTACCACGATAAAATCGGTGATAAAGATATCCCGATCGTTGACACATGGTGGCAGACTGAAACAGGTGGTCACGTTCTTGCTCCTCTGCCTTACGCAACGCCGACTAAGCCAGGCTCCGCAACACTCCCTCTGCCCGGCATCGATGCATCGATTGTTGACAGACACGGCAAAGAAGTCGGTCCGAACGAAGGTGGATTCCTCGTTATCAATAAACCTTGGCCTGGGATGCTTCGCGGCGTTTGGGGTAATCAGGAAAGATTTAAACAACAGTACTTCCAGGGCTTCCCGGGCGTTTACGAATCCGGTGACGGAGCTCGCGTGGACGAAGACGGTTACTACTGGATCATGGGCCGCGTAGATGACGTTATCAACGTATCCGGCCACAGACTCGGAACAGCTGAAATCGAATCAGCTCTAGTTTCACATCCTAAAGTTTCTGAAGCAGCCGTAGTTGGTATGCCTCATGAAGTTAAAGGACAGACAATTTACGCTTACGTAACTCTTAAAGCAGAGTTTGACGAAGATGATGATATGACCAAAGAACTGCGCATGCATGTTCGTAAGGAAATTGGACCTCTGGCTTCTCCGGAAGTTATCCAGTTCTCCCCATCTCTGCCTAAAACCAGAAGTGGTAAAATCATGCGCCGTATCCTTCGTAAGATTGTTGAAGGCGACACCGCTAATCTCGGTGACACCTCAACCCTCGCAGATCCGTCAGTTGTGACGACTCTTATCGAAGGTTACGATGAAATCATGAAACCTTAATATTAAGGTAATTTAGTCCGGATCAGGCCGGGTGTTCAGATGCTTTTGACTATTGGAAGGTGGCAACAATAGCATTCTGAACCCCGGCTTTCTTATGTCCAATGACAAATTTAACGCTACCTACATTATATTCCTGCTTACAAAGTCGCATCTTACTGATATCCTCAAGCCATTCTCCCTTTCGGAAGAACAGAATTCCAGAATAAAGGAGCTTATGTGCGACGCGAAATTCAACAAATATTTAAGGGTGAACCTGTAACCGAAGGTGCCGGAGTAAAGCTCCACCGCGCCTTCGGATACTTTGAAGCATCACTTTTCGATCCATTCCTGATGCTGGACGATTTTCGTTCACACAATCCAGCAGATTATCTCAAAGGATTTACATGGCATCCCCATCGCGGCATCGAAACCATCACATATATACATAGTGGTGATGTAGAACATGATGACAGCCTTGGAAATGAGGGCACTATTTCAGCTGGGTGTGTTCAGTGGATGACTGCCGGAAGTGGTATTGTTCATCAGGAAATGCCCAAAGGAGATGAAAACGGGGCAATGCTCGGCTTTCAATTATGGGCAAACCTGCCTGCTTCCCATAAAATGATTGATCCATATTACCGTGAAATAACGAAGGATGAAATACCTGAAGTTGTGCGCGAAAATGGAACCGTTATCAAAGTAATTGCAGGAGAAATAGACGGCATAAGTGGCCCGGCAAGAAACATTGCCATCAACCCGCAATACTTTGATTGTATTGTTCCCGCAGGACTGGAATTTGTTCACCCTATCAATAAAGAATATACCGCCTTCATATATATTATTGATGGAGATGGAACTGTGAACGGAACTTTGGTAAAAAACCGCTCCCTCGTATTGTTCGAAAAAGGAGATGAATTTGCGGTAACCGCAGGTGAAGGCGGAATACGTTTCCTACTTATGACCGGCAAACCTTTAAATGAACCAATTTTCTGGCGCGGCCCAATTGTCATGCACACCAAGGAAGATCTTGATCTTGCATTCCGTGAGTATGAGGAAGGGACATTTGTGAAACAAGGTATATCAAGGGGGAAATAATATGGATTTCAACGATACTCTGACCAAAAGAAGAGCTGTTAATTATTTCGATACAGAACGCGATGTCGACGAAGCTCTTTTAAAAACCGTTATTGAAAACGGAGCAAAAGCGCCTTCCAGCTACAATCTCCAGCCATGGAAGTTGAAGATACTTCGCGACAATAAACAAAAAGCTGTGCTTCAAAAGCTTGCCTTCGATCAGCCAAAAGTCACCGAAGCACCAGTTATACTAATTGTTCTAGCCGACCGTGATGGTTGGAAAGAAGGAAGTAGTTCACTAGAAAGTGTTTTTAAAGACAATCTTGAATCTGGAAAAATGCAGCCCGAACAGCGCGACTGGTTTTTAGGTGCAACCACAGGACTTTACGGAAGAGATAGTGAGGCGTCACAAGCTTTTGCCAATAAGAATGCAGGCTTATTCGCTATGTCACTAATGTATTCAGCATCGGCGCAAGGTCTTGAGACCCATCCTATGGATGGTTTCGATCATGACGGCGTGAAAAAAGAGTTTAATATCCCCGACAATTATTGGATTCCTATGCTTATAGCTGTCGGTTATTTGAAACCTGGAGTAAACGTTCACCCAAAAGGCTGGCGTCAGACATATAGTGAGATGATTTTGAAATAATCCTCCCTGCCAGCGGCAAAAATCCAGCGATAGGCGGTAAAAACTAGGTTAAAACTACTTTTTCGTTATTTTTCATGCCGTTCACCGAAAATGGAATGCACTGAAAATTAGTCTGTGTTTTAATTCATAAATGGAAGAGGCGGTCACCCGCAGAAGTGAGCGCACACAATTAAAACAGCAGAAAGGGCTTTTTTTCAATCTCAACACTGGGGGCAGGACAAATGAGTGAACAAAAAATAATGAACAGATGGTTTGCAGTACTGGGAGCTATTCTTATTCAACTGGCTCTCGGAGCAATCTATGCATGGTCTGTATTTACTCCCTCTCTTATTCAAGACGGATGGACTAAGATTCAGACTCAGGCTGTTTTCTCCATCGGCCTTGTAACTTTTGCCCTCTCCATGGTTTGGGCAGGTAAAAAAATGGCTGTTTGGGGTCCTAAAAAACTCGCAATGCTGAGTGGGATTGTTCTCGGCGCAGGTTACGCTCTTGCAGGAATGTTCGGCGGCACCAGCTTCCCGGCTCTTTGTCTCTTTATCGGAGTTATCGGAGGCGCAGGCATCGGATTCGGCTATGCTGTACCTATCGCAGTTGGTATGCGCTGGTTCCCGGATAGAAAAGGATTCATCACCGGCTTTGCTGTTGCGGGTTTCGGATTTGGTGCAATGGCATGGGTAAAACTCGCTGGAGCATGGGGGAATCTCATAAACGATTTTGGCCTTTCCATGACCTTTTCAATCTATGGAGTTCTCTTTTTCGCGATGATCGCACTGGGCGGAACATGGATGGTTTTCCCGCCCGAAGGCTGGTTGCCTGAAGGATACAACCCAGAAGTAACATCCTCCGGTAAAACTGCTAAAAAAGAAGTTGATTTCTCATTTAGAGAAATGCTTAAAACACCACAGTTTATTCTTATATTTTTAACTTTTACGGTTAGTGCTGCTGCAGGCCTTATGTCCATTGGACTTATGAAACTTTACCCGATGGAAGCACTTCAAGCACAGGGACTTTCAGCAGCAGAATCAAGTGCAATATCTGGAACCGCGATGGCTGTTTTCTTTAGCCTTGCAAACGGAATAGGAAGAATTGCATGGGGGATCGCAAGCGATAAAATTGGACGTAAAATGTCAATTTTTATGATGACGACAATTCAGGGTGTAACACTGCTTGCTTTCACAAGCATGGCCGGAAATGAATACTTATTGTACATTGGAGCAACAATTATCGGCTTTAACTTCGGTGGCAACTTTGCTCTCTTCCCGACCATGACAGCGGATACGTTCGGGACAAAAAATGTTGGACAGAACTACCCATACGTATTCTTAGCTTACGGAGTAGGCGGAATATTCGGCCCAATGTTAGGTGGACAGCTTGGCGATCTAGGAAACTTCCCTATGGCATTCACCATCTGCGGAGCTTGCTGTATATTGGGATCCATTGCTATCTCACTTGTAAAAGCCCCAAAAAAAGAACTTTCCGGACAGCCAGAATACGCTAATAGCCATTAAAACTAAGCGGTCATGAAATGACCCCGTTGACCGTTTCTTTAAAAATCCCTGTCTATGACACACATAGGCAGGGATCTTCTATTTAAATTAAGTAAAACAACTCTTCCCTTTTAAGGTAGATATGCTTGACAGGTCACAGGTCAATCACTAATTCTCTCTTGTTACTGCAATGCGCAATTTTGAAGCCGGAACGGACTTTTCATCTTCCGGTCTTTTTTTATAATGGCACTTAATTTCAAGGAGAGTTCTAGTGGGCTATAATGTAAAGCTTTTCAAACTGGTTAATGGCGAAATGGTTATAGGTAAATGGGATGCTGAAAAAAATATCATCTCTGATCCTGCTGTACTTCAGACTGTTCCTGCCGAACAGGGTGTACAAATGATGATTCTACCTTTCGGCTACCCCTTCGACAACGAAATCGAAGGAGAACTCGACGGCAAGCACATTATGTATGAATACAAAAATTGCCCTGAAGATGTATCTACTAAGTACCTTGAAGCTTCCAGCAAGCTTACTCTTTCCTCCGGCGGACTTGGCGGAAGCCTAGGTGGCGGAATGGGCGGCGGAAACGTTTCCGATATCTCAGAGCTTCTCAAGAAATAATTAGTACGGGGAGTCTTAAACAAGACTCCCCGATTTCTATTCGTATATTTTCCAGTTTAAATTTCCGGCTCAATATTTCCGGCAATATCGCAGTTAAATCTTTTTTTCACAGGTAATACACTTGAAAAAGCTACTCCCCCTCCTGCCCCGTCCTACACGTTATCTTGGTTCCGAATGGGGAACCGTTCACAAGGACTTGGCTTCTGTCAAAGTTCATATAGCTCTCGGTTTTCCAGATCTATACGAAATTGGGATGTCTTACCTTGGACAAAAAATTCTCTACGAAATCGTGAACAACAATCCTGATTTCTACGCTGAACGCGCCTATGTTCCTTGTCAGGAAACAGCAGGAATAATGCGCGAGCATGATGAATTGCTGGCAACCCTTGAGAGCGACACCCCTGTCAAAGATCTTGACGCCCTAGGAATTAGCCTGACGCATGAGCTGTGCTATACTAACGTGCTCTACATGTTAGACCTTTCGGGAATTCCACTTAAGGCAGCCGACAGGACTGAAGATCACCCGCTTATTATTGCTGGTGGAGGCGCTTGTTTCAATGCGGAGCCAATGGCAGACTTTTTAGATGTCATGATGATTGGTGACGGAGAAGAATCAATTCTGCGTGTTCTTGAAACAATTGCCGACTGTAAAGAAAAGGGACTGGGAAGAGCTGATAAACTTACGGCTCTCTCGAAACTCGCAGGCATCTACATCCCTTCATTTTTCGATCCCGAAAATCCAGGTGATTTTTCTGTTGAAAAAGCCATTGTCGACGACCTAAATCCTATAGATTTCCCTGAGAATCAGGTTCTTCCATATGGTAAAGCCATCCACGACAGGCTCACTCTTGAAATTGCCAGAGGTTGCACCAGAGGGTGCCGTTTCTGTCAGGCTGGTGTAATCTACCGTCCGGTTCGAGAACGTACTCCTAAAACGTTGACCAATACATTGATGAAAGGCCTTGATAAAACAGGTTACGAAGAGACTTCATATCTCTCACTCAGTACTGGCGACTATTCTGCCCTCGATACTCTTTTTGCAAAAAGTTTTGACCACTGTGCGGCTGAACAGATTTCAATTTCACTGCCCTCCCTGCGCGTTGGATCACTTTCCGCTCCTATCATGGAGCGCATTGCAACCATCAGACGTACCGGCGCAACGCTGGCTCCTGAAGCCGGAAGCCAGAGACTGCGTGATGTAATCAATAAAGGGATATCCGAACAGCAGTTGCTTGATCATTCGCAAATGCTATTCGAAAATGGCTGGCAGAGCATCAAACTATATTTCATGATCGGTTTGCCCACGGAAACATTTGAAGATCTGGATGCAATCCTCGACCTTTGCGTCAAGGTTCGCGACATCGGAGGACCGCATGTCAAAGTCATGCAGATCTCCGCTGCAATTTCTCCTTTCGTGCCTAAACCGCACACACCATTCCAGTGGGAACGCCAAAGCTCCCTTGATGAAATTAATGAGAAACTTGATTACCTGCGCGAAAAGTTCAGCAAATATAAGCGCATCAAACTAAAATTTCACATTCCGCGTATGAGCTTCCTTGAAGGTATTTTCTCACGCGGGGACCGCAAACTAGGCCCAGTTGTGCAGAAGGCATACGAACGCGGAGCCATATTCACAAGCTGGAAAGACCATATGAGTCTGCCAGAGTTCCTTGAAGCAATGAAAGAAGAAGGCTTATCTCCGGAAGATTATCTCGCAGCGCGCGATGTAGATCAAAGACTTCCGTGGGATCATATTTCAAGCGGTGTCAGCAAAAAATACCTGCTGACAGAAAGGAATCGCAGTTTCAAAGAAAAGATGACCGATGACTGTCGTTACGCAGAATGCAACAGTTGCGGAGTCTGCGAATTTGACGGGCGCAAGTCGCTTCTTAAGGATCAGGCTATTGAAAGTGATATCCGCCCGAAGATGGTCTTCACCGAAAGAGACCAGACTGGCGAAGTTCCACCATTTGTTCAGGAAGAAAAGCCAGACCTTGGAATCAAGGGCAGCCATTTCCGCATCTGGTACACAAAAACAGGAACAACAGCTTACTTAAGCCAGCTAGACCTTGCCCCTGTTTTCGAAAGAGCAATGCGCAGAGCAAAACTTCCACTGACATTCTCTCAAGGGTTCCACCCCATGCCGCTGATATCCTTTGGACGAGCACTGCCGGTGGCCGTAGAAAGTCAGGCTGAATGGATGAACGTAATGTACCGCACGGAACTCACTTCAGAAGAAGTAGTTGAAAGACTAAATGAGCAAATGCCAATAGGTATTCTCATGACCAGAGCGGACACACTTACACTTTCACGCAAGCAACCCCAGCCGCAAATCGAAGATTTCGCCATCACTTTTAATGGCGATGATGAAGCTGTAGCGGCAAGAATGGCTGAACTTCGTAATTTTCTGGAATCAGAAGAATATGTAATTAAGCACAAGACGAAAAAAGGATTCAAAGACAAAGACATTCGTCCTACTGTGCAAAGCTATGAAGAAGTGGCACCAAACAAAGTCATTATCCATTTTGACTGGACCAACCTTTACCTGAGCCCAACTAAAATGCTCGCGGTAATATGTCCAAAGAGTACCCTGCTAGACTACTCTTTAATGAAATTGGATCAAAGATTTGAATAAGTATTAATAAGAACAAACGTTAAAAGGCGGAATTTCGTATACGAAATTCCGCCTTTTTTTATTCACAAAAACCTACAACTACCACTCGAAAAAGGGTTCCCCTTCCTCTGTTATGCTTAAGGTCACGATTTTATAAGAATCTCGCTGATCCTCATTTGCTCTCTTTATATTGATAATGACCACTGCTTCACCAATTTTAAGAAGCTTAAACTCAAACCGCCAGCGCCCAAAATCACCAAGCCTACCGGAATCAGCTTTCAAAATATTATACTTTTCAAGACTCACAAGCTTCGGATCAAAAGTAACTCCATCAAAAAGATATCCTCCCGATCCTGGGTTTCGCATATCAAATGCTACAGAATCTCCGGGCATCATTACCAACTCCATTTCATGTGTACCATCAAGATCGTACTCAGGAATAGAATCTGCGAATGGATTTAAAGCAGCACAACCTGAAAAGCTGACCATAATCAGTATATACGTAATAAGGTGTGCAGCCCTGTATTTTTTGCCGAAATGCAACAAATGTTGACGTTTTTTCAAGAAATCGACAATTTCAAACAACATAATATTTTTCATAAGTCATTTCAATAAGTTAAAGATTTGAATAAATGTTAAATCGAGTGTAATACTAAGAGATGCGCACGGCAAGGGGAAGCAGTGGGCAGAATGGGTTTTTTAATTTTCATGTTTAGAGATATGACCTTTTTTAGAGCGTCATTTGTTTAAAGGATGTCTGATTTTTTATTACAGTTTTTACCTTTCAAGGAGTGTGAGGATGAAACGTTCATTAGTATTTCTATCTCTTGTGGTCATTCTGGCCCTCGGCCTAGTCGGCTGTAGCTCAGAAAAAAAAGAAGAAACTACAGATGCAGGAAAAGTCCTGAAACTGGCAATGGATGCTGACCCAGTATCTCTTGACCCTCAGGTACAGCTTTCCGGTGGTATGATACAGTACGCACACATGGTATTTGATCCACTCGTGCGCTGGGCAAAAGACGGTTCTTTCGAGCCTCGCCTTGCGGAATCATGGGAACACATCAATGACACCACCATGCGTTTTCATCTTCGTAAAGGTGTAACCTTCCATAGTGGAAACCCATTTACAGCGGAAGACGTTGTATGGTCAATTAACCGCCTCAAAGTTAGCCCTGACTTCAAAGGTCTTTTCGAGCCTTTCGCAGAAGCTAAAGTTGTTGACGCACACACTGTCGACGTAATCACCAAGAAGCCTTACGGACTCCTCCTGAACATGGCTACTTACATCTTTCCAATGGATAGCAAATTCTACACAGGTAAAGACGAAAGCGGACAGGCCAAGGATGCTATCGTTAAGACTGGACCTTCCTTCGCAAACATCAACGAATCCGGCACAGGTAAATACATCGTTGCTGAGCGTGAACAAGGTGTTCGCACTGTATTCAAAGCTTTCCCACAGTACTGGGCTAAAGAAGGTAACGTTGAAACAATCATCCTTACTCCTATTAAGAATGACGCAACTCGCGTAGCCGCCCTTCTTTCTGGCGATGTTGATTTCATTATGCCTGTTCCTCCTCAGGATCTTAAGCGCATTGAATCCACCGAAGGACTTGAGCTTGTCACAATGTCCGGATCACGCGTCATCACCTTCCAGCTTAATTCAAAACGTTTTGAGCCTTTCAAGAATCTTAAAGTCCGTCAGGCTATCATCTACGCAACAGACAACACTGGTATCGTAGAAAAAGTAATGAAAGGTTTTGCAACAGTTGCAGCTCAGCAGGGTCCAAAAGAATTCGCTAGCTACAATTCAGCTCTTACTCCTCGCTACGACCTTGAAAAAGCAAAACAGCTCATGAAAGAAGCTGGCTACGCAGACGGTTTTGCGTGTACTATGATCGCACCAAACAACCGCTACGTTAACGACGAAAAGATCGCGGAAGCATTTGTTTCCATGCTCGGTAAAATCGGTATCAAAGTAAGCCTCAAGACTATGCCAAAAGCACAGTACTGGGATCAATTTGATGCACGCGTTGCTGACATTCAGATGATCGGCTGGCATCCTGATACTGAAGATTCTGCTAACTACACAGAATTCCTTCTCATGTGCCCGAACACTGAAACAGGCTACGGTCAGTACAACAGCGGTCAATACTGCAACCCAGAAGTTGACGCTATGACTATCCAGACTCAGACTGAAACAGACACTGCAAAACGTAGTGCTCTTCTTCAGAAAATAGAAAAAGCACTTTACGACGACGCAGCATTTGTTCCTTTACACTGGCAGAACCTTTCATGGGCCAGCAAGAACAACATGAACACTGATGATATCGTCAACGTTCAGAACTTCCCTTACTTCGGCAATCTTGTCATCAAGTAACTGATCTTCTTAACCTAATACAAATAACAAAGGGGAATCCCAACTGGGGTTCCCCTTTGAAATGAAGTGCATATGTTTGCTTTTATAGTACGAAGAATCGCGCAAGCGATCATAGTTATGGTGGTTATCGGTTTTATTGGTTTTGCCATTAAGCAGAGCTTCGGAGACCCTATCAGGGAAATCACCGGAGTTTCTGTCTCGGTAGAAGAACGGACTAAACTACGAAACGAGCTTGGCCTGAATGATCCTTTTCTGGTTCAGTTCGGTAGATTCATAAAAGGTGCTATGCATGGCGATATCGGCAGATCCTTTTTCTACAAAAAATCTGCCCTTAAGGTCATTCTCAGCAAAGCGCCTGCAACCCTTGAGCTTGTGTTTTGTGCCGCGCTCATTATCGTATTTTTCTCGATACCTTTAGGGATATATTCTGCGATTAATCCGCGATCGATATTCTCACGAATTATCATGGGAGGGTCGACTCTGGGAGTTTCTATCCCCGTCTTCCTGACCGCAATTTTAATGATATACATTTTTTCGGTAGAACTGCACTGGCTTCCCTCATACGGGCGCGGTGAGACTATCAACCTATGGGGCTGGCGAACAGGACTTTTGACCTTAGACGGTCTCAAACACCTAATTATGCCTTCCATTGCATTGTCATCAATTATGCTGCCCTTGTTTATTCGCCTCATTCGATCTGAAATGATGGAAGTTCTTCAGAACGATTACATCAAATACGCATGGGCTAAAGGACTTGCCCCGCGCCGCGTATTTATTGTTCACGCTTTCAAAAACACACTTCTCCCAGTTATCACCGTCGGGGGTGTACAGCTTGGAACTATGATCGCGTTCACCATCCTTACTGAAACTGTATTTCAGTGGCAGGGTATGGGGTTCATGTTCATCGAAGCAGTTGAACGCGGCGATGCGCCGCTTATGGTTGCATATCTGGTTGTTGTCGGATTGATCTTTGTCATTGTTAACACTTTGGTTGACGTCATTTACGGCCTTGTCAATCCGCAAGTAAGAATTACGGGGCGAAAATGAAAACTAGATCTCGATTACAAAGATTTAAAGAGTCATATTTTCTACACGACTTTTTACGCGACCCGGTCGCTCTTACCAGTTTCTGCATCCTAGTTGTGTTTCTCATATTGGGATTTGCGGCGCACCTCATTGCTCCCTTCAATCCATATGACTCCATAAACATAAACATTATGGATGCCGAGATTCCACCAGCATGGTTGCCCGGTGGAAATCCAGATTTCCTATTCGGCACTGACGGACAGGGAAGGGATCTGTTCTCAACCATGCTTTACGGCCTGAGAGTATCTCTTATTATCGGATTCGGAGCTGTTGCCCTACAAGCATTCATAGGAATATTCGTCGGACTTATTGCCGGATTCATGGGCAAAAGTGTCGAATCAATCTTGATGCGAATTGCGGACGTACAGCTTTCATTCTCAACATACATGGTTGCTATCTTTATTTCCGCAATATTTCAGGCGGCTTTCGGTCTTGCAAAATATGAAGAAATTGCAGTTCCGCTACTTATCCTGATTATCGGATTTGCAGAATGGCCTCAATATGCACGAACTGTCCGCGCTTCCGTACTGGCGGAAAAAAAGAAAGAATATGTTGAAGCCGCTAAAGTCATAGGGCTATCAAAAACACGTATAATGTGGAGACACGTTCTCCCCAATACTCTTTCTCCGGTATTTGTTATTTCAACAATTCAAGTTGCGAATGCTATTATGAGCGAAGCGGCCCTGTCCTTTGTCGGACTTGGAATGCCCGTCACTCAGCCATCACTTGGTTCACTTATCAACGTGGGTTTTGAGTACATTTTCAGCGGATCGTGGTGGATCACTATGTTCCCGGGAATTGTACTTGTTGTCCTCATTCTAGTTATCAATTTACTTGGTGACTGGCTTAGAGATTTCCTGAACCCCAAGCTGTATAAGGGATAAAGAATGCAACACTTACTCGAAGTAAAAGACTTAAGCGTCGAATTCGCGTTGCGTACCGGAGCTCTAAGGGCTGTGCGTAATGTGAGTTTCAATTTAAATAAAGGCGAAAGATTGGGCTTAGTTGGTGAATCAGGGGCAGGTAAATCTGTGACAGGTTTCTCCATCATCAAACTTATTTCACAGCCGGGTTACATCTCAGGTGGATCAATTCTGTTTGAAGGGAAAGATCTGGCTAAAATGTCCAGTGAAGAGATTCGTAACATTCGCGGCAACAGAATCTCAATGATCTTTCAGGACCCGATGATGACCCTTAATCCGGTTCTCACCATCGGAACTCAGATGACAGAGACTGTTTTAGCGCACATGGATGTATCCTATAAAGAAGCTGAAGAGATTGCTCTTAAAAAGCTCAAAAAAGTTTATATCCCTTCACCGCGAAAACGCCTCGCCCAGTACCCGCATGAATTCTCCGGAGGTATGCGACAGCGCATTGTAATCGCTATATCACTACTTACTGAGCCTTCCCTGATTATAGCAGATGAGCCGACTACAGCGCTCGACGTTACTATTCAGGCAGAGATAATGGATCTACTCCTTGAACTCTGCCTGACTGATGATATGGGACTGATACTTATCACGCACGATCTAGCTGTAGTTTCTGAAGTAACGGAAAGAATTGCTGTCATGTACGCAGGTAGTATTGTCGAAACGGGGCTGACCAGCGAAGTTACAACTAATCCGGCACATCCTTATACAAAAGGACTTATCGCGGCATTGCCGCAAAGTGGCGGTGCTGGAGACAGGTTGACTCAGATTCCAGGCGCGATGCCCTCACTACTCAACATGCCGTCAGGTTGTCCTTTTCATCCCAGATGCACCATTTGTACGGACATATGTAAAGTTGAAGTTCCGCAGCTTGCCCCGAATAAATCCGGTATTCTGGTGGCTTGTCACCATGCCGATAAATAATAGAGATTTGTCATGCAGACCGATTCCCTCGTAGAAGTAAAAAATCTGGTTAAGCACTTCGATATTTCCGGAGGCTTGCTTGACCAGTTAACAATGGAAAACGGACGAATCACGCGACGCCATACAATTGTTCAAGCTGTAAATAACATCAGCTTCGCAATCAAAAAAGGCGAAACTTTGAGTGTGGTTGGCGAATCCGGCTGTGGTAAATCCACACTTGCCAGAACTATTATGGGTCTCTACCCGCCTAACAGCGGAGAAGTTTATTATGGGGGCGAGCGTATTGATCAGCTTTCTTCCAAACAAATGCTTCCGTTCCGCACCAAAATGCAGATGGTTTTTCAGGACCCGTATGCGTCACTTAATCCGCGCATGACAGTCCGCCAGATAATTGAAGAGCCGATCTATTTTCACAACAAAGGCATTACGCGAGGTGACGCAAAAGGACGTCTTCACAAAGTAATGCGCAGCGTTGGAATGGACCCAGAGTGGGCAAATAGCTATCCGCATGAATTTTCGGGTGGACAAAGACAACGAATCAGCATCGCACGGGCGCTGGCAGTAGATCCTGAATTTATCGTAGCAGATGAGCCTATAGCGGCACTTGATGTTTCAATTCAGGCGCAGGTACTTAATCTGCTCATGGATGCACAGGAAGAGCGCAATCTAACTTACCTGTTCATCAGCCATGACTTGTCGGTTGTTGAGCACATAAGCACCAGAGTTGCGGTTATGTATCTTGGTTGTCTATGTGAGCTGGCGCCGGCGAAAGAACTGTTCTCATCACCTAGGCATCCGTACACACAGGCCCTGCTCTCCGCAATTCCAACAGTTGGCGGAAAACGTAAGAAACATATTCACCTATCAGGTGACGTTCCTACACCAATAAACCTGCCTACAGGCTGTGTTTTTAATGGTAGATGCCCGCATGCTAATGACCGTTGCCGGATGGAAATACCGCAGAGTATGAAAGTCGGCAGTGAAGGGTTGGTCGTATGCCACGCAGTAGAAGAAGGACGAATATAAATTAGAAAACTATTCAAAAGCCTACTTACATGCAAGTAGGCTTTTTCATTAACTATTATTATTTATAATATATTTTGATCATGGACTAATTATAATTTGTCACAAAGAAAGACAATAATAATATTCTAATCGACAAATCGACAAACTATGCTTATATTACAAACGCTTCAGCAAATTATTCGATTACTAATTACAAACAATAATAATTGAAGATTTTACAAAGAGCGACTTATATCACTTAAGTTGTGAACAGTAAGCTTTTGAAATCGCGGATATCCGCAAATCACAATAGTATTTTTACGGTGTAACATCCTTATTTAGTTACCTTGTAAGCAAAAAACTTTTTTAAGCGACTTAAACATTTTTAGCATTTGTCTCATAGGCTGAGATTTCTGATTCATTCTTTGGAGAAAGAATATATGGATGATCTTAATCAAGTACTCGGGGTCTTTTCCAAGAACACGAAGGAAAAGACAGGGGCGGGAACCACCCTCCAAAAATCCGAGCACAAAACATACTACTACGTCACTCGTACAGGAGTTGACCAGTATCATGTTCAACCTTTAAATGAGAGATTTATACCTTCTGGGTTGGTAACAACCCTAACTAAAAGACAGTTTCTCACATCATTCAGCCCTGAAATAGATTATTATGAAAGAAAAACTCTTCCTGCACTAAAATCTCTCAATGCGAAGATTTTGAAAGGTGAAGACTTATTTGCAAAGGGCGAACTTGATGATGCAGAGCAATCTTTTGCACGAGCACTACTCATTGACCCTGCAAACCCCAAAGCAAATTTAGGAATGGGTTCGGTTCTCTGCAGCAAACAGAACTACACTAAACTATCTAAAATAGTTAATAAACTCTTAAAAAATGATTCTGTTTTCTTAGAAGCCCAAAGACAGGAATTTAATCTTTTTGCTATTTCTCTCCGCAAACAATCTCTTTTTGAAGAGTCCATAAATTTTTATAAGAAAGCGATTGAATTGAATCAGGAAGATGAAAATCTTCATTTTAATATTGCAAGATCTTACTTTGACGCAGGGCAGTCTAATGAAGCTTTAAATCATATTGACAAAGCTTTAGTCATTCAGCCAGACTTAGAATGGGCACACAAATTTAAAACATATATACTTAAGAAGACAAAAAAATGATGAGTCAAAGTGCCAAGTTAAAGGCAGCATGCACACCAGGGCTTAGAGTGGCAATCGAACTAGGAGGTCTTAATGATAAGGCTCCTTCCATAGTTCTTGGCGGCTATCCGTCAAAATACGTTCTCCTTAAAGAGCCTATGGTTCACCCCAATGATAAGGCTATTTGGTCTGAATACCTGTACTCTGGCAATGAAGCGACTGTTCGTTACATTTTTGAGGGAGTAGCCTCTGGTTTTAAAACCAACATCATAAAGCTGATAAACTCTCCCGATAAAATACTTTTTTTAAAATACCCCAAGCGCATAGAGACTTATAATCTCAGAAGACATAAACGAATTAACTGCTTCCTTGAAGCAGATGTCATAATCGAAAAACAAAAATATTTGACTATTGTCGAAGATCTCAGCAGCAGCGGATGCGGAATAACTTACCTCAAGGATGATACATCTATTTTCCCTGAAATTGGAGATGACGTTAAGCTATTCTGCCCGTATTTCATTGAAGAAAAAGATGGTTTTATTCCGTGCAAGGTTCAAAGGGCCACGAAAGATTCTCGCAAAATTGCTCTAGGCTTAACCTTTGATAAACCTTCTCCTGAAATTCTTATTAAAATTCAGGATTACGTTTCCACAGTTCTTCAGCACTCAACTTAATCGAACTAAAAGGAAAAGACCGGTACAACTTGCGCCGAGATTAAACCTTGTTTTCTATAGAAACTAAAAAAGATCAAACCTGCGATTAAATATTTCGCGGATTTGATCTTTTTCTTTATGGATAGATTTTTTTATAAAATGCTATTTGTAATTCTTCACTGAAATTCTCTGAGCAAATTATCTAAGACTATCTAACTCTATTTTAAACTTATCCTATTACTTAACTGTAAGTCCTAAATCACGGAGCATGGTAAGGTCATTTTCAAGCCCTTGCCCCGACACAGTTAGAAAATCTCCTACCATTAGTCCATTGCATCCAGCGTGAAAAATAAATGATTGCAATGAACGAAGAGATCCACGCCCCGCTGCCATTCTGACTTCAGAGTGCGGATTTACGAGGCGGAACATTGCAATAGAGAGTAAGATCTCAAGCGGTTCCAGTGGAGTGTTATTTTCCATCGGAGTTCCAGGGATTGGCACTAGAAAATTGAGAGGTATGGAATCAACCTGCTCGGTTGCAATAGCGACTGCAAGCTCTACCCGCTGCTCAAGGCTTTCACCAAGACCCAGCAAGCCGCCGCAACAAACTTCAAGTCCCGCCTTTTTAGCATTACGCACTGTCTCAATTCTTTCTGAATAGCTATGAGTAGTGCATACGGCAGGAAAAAAACTCTCAGCTGCCTCAAGGTTATGATGGTAACGAGATACACCAGACTCTTTAAGTTTTTTTAAGCTTTCAAAACTCAAACACCCGAGTGAAGCGCAATGCTTAAAGTTTCCATCCGCAGAATTTAATCCACCTGAACTAATCTCTTGCTTATCCGCTTCCATTTCGGAAACAGCCTCACAAACGCGGCTAAGTGACTTACCTTCTAACGCTCTTCCGCTGGTAACGTAGCTGAAATATTCTAGAGGAGCCTTGCCACCTTTCTCGGCACATTCTTTAATCTGCTCAGTGGACATAAGCGGGTACGTAGGAGCTGGAACACCCTTAAAGTGACTTGACTGAGCACAGAATGAACAATCTTCAGAACAATTTCCGCTACGCACATTGGCAATTGAGCAGAGCGAAACTTCCTTGCCAAAACGAAGCGATGTCACTTTGTGAGCAGCGTGTAAAATTTCAGCAAGTTCACCGTGCGAAGCTCTTAAAATAGCTAAAGCTACGTGCCTATCTATGGGCTTTCCAGCGTTAATTGCATCCCACATAGCTTGCTTTTCTTGTCTGTCCATCGAATTACCTTACCCCTGTAAACTTACCACTTCGCAAATAGCGGAAGTGAGAGCTTCAAGCTCAAGGTTGGAAATAACATAAGGAGGCATCACATAAATAAGCTTCCCGAAAGGCCGCACCCAAACGCCCCGCTTCACAAATTCAGCCTGAATCGCGTCCAAATCTACAGGCTGTTTCATCTCAACAACACCTATAGTACCAAGACATCGAACCTCAGCTACAGTCGGGAGATTCGCGCAAGGCGAAAACCCGTCTTCAAGCATTGTTGTGATCTGCGGAATGCGCTCTTCCCAATTACTTTCAACAAGTAGATCTAAGGATGCATTCGCAACAGCGCAGGCAAGCGGATTAGCCATGAAAGTTGGCCCGTGCATGAAAACCCCACCATCAGATGAAATCCCTTGAGCGACTTTCTCAGTGGCAAGAGTTGCGGCAAGGGTCATATAGCCGCCTGTTATGGCTTTGCCTACGCACATAATATCGGGACTGATTCCGGCGAGATCACTGCCAAACACAGCCCCGGCACGGCAAAATCCAGTCGCTATCTCATCGCAAATAAGTAAAACGTCATGCTCATCACACGCTTCGCGTACCCTTTTAAGGTACTCGGGAGAATAAAAACGCATACCGCCAGCACCCTGTACCACAGGCTCAAGAATAACAGCCGCAAGCTCATGCGCGTGAGATTCAATTTTGCTTTTAAAGTCCGCAAAATCTTCATCAGTACACCCTTCATCGTAACGACAGGAAGGAGCTTCAGCAAAAATATGTTTAGGTAAAACTGAGGAAAATAAGGAATGCATCCCGTTTACTGGATCACACACAGACATACATCCGAGCGTATCGCCATGATAGCCGTTACGAATGGTCATTATCCTATTCTTTTCAGTACGGCCCGTTCCCTGAAAGTATTGAATCGCCATTTTAAGCGCAACTTCAACCGATACCGACCCAGAGTCTGCAAAAAACACATGCTGCAAAGGTGCAGGCGAAAGATCTATTAATTTACGGGCTAGAGTAACAGCCGGCTCGTGAGTTAGACCGCCGAACATTACATGAGGCATCTTCTGCGCTTGATCGCAAAGAGCTTTGCTGAGCACAGGATTATTATACCCGTGAATGGCGCACCACCATGAAGCCATGCCGTCAATAAGCTCTGTACCGTCTTCAAGGATAATGCGTACCCCGTCAGTTCCGGCAACGGGATAAACTGTTAGCGGATTAACAGCCGAAGTATATGGATGCCAAATGTGATCTCGATCAAAGCTAATCATAGGTTCGTTATTACTCATTTGTGCTCTGTAATCAGGCTTGTGCGGTTATTAAATGAAACAGTGAAATGCGGGATAAATCTTAAAATGAGCTAATATTAATACCAGAAAGGGCGCGGTCTACTTCTTCCCAGCAACGAAGTTCATCAACATTCCAGTCCGAAATATATGGAATGGAGGACAAGACTTTAACTCCGGAAAAATTTTCTATGGAGCGTATATTATCTTCAGCCATACCGAATTCGGAAGGCGCAGGACCTTCGCAAGCAGTCATAATCACGCCGCACACTTTTACTCCGGCCTGTTTTAAGGCCATCAGAGAAAGTAAAGAATCATTGATTGTGCCCAGCTTATTTCCGGCAACAAGGACAACAGGGTACGAAAGTTCTTTCATCAGGTCCAGCATAGTGCTTTTCCCGTTCAGAGGAACTAAAACCCCTCCAGCCCCTTCAACAAGCAGCGTTCCACTCCCTTCAAGAGACCTCACTTTTCCAGCAATAGAGCTGACATCAAGTTCAACGCCAGCTAGCTTTGCAGCCAAATGAGGAGAACAGGCAGGTTCAAATATATACGGACACTGAATTTCTACATTCCATTCAGCTCCGGCACTTTTATAAACATCCCCATCAGGCGAACCCAGCTTACCATTTGGCTGGCGAACTCCGCCGGATTGGGCTGGTTTTACAGGTAAAACCTTCACGCCAGCTTTATTAAAAAGCCTCGCTAGGCCTGCTGTGACAACGGTTTTACCGATGTCTGTACCTGTTCCTGTTATAAAAATACCGGGAATATTCATACTGCAGTCTAGGCTTCTTTGTTTCTGCCAGACTCGACCACATCAATAGGATCTTCGTCTGATGTTTCAGCATAAAACAAATCTTTATCATATGGTCCGTAGTGCTTTTCATCACCAACAAGGGTGAAAAATTCTATGCGTGAATATCTTTTACAACGCTGATCGCTCACCATAAATTTTTGATAGTAATCAAATTTAGACATAGAATGAGTCGATTCGGTCAAATCAATGACCTTATCCGCAAATTCACACCATGCGTGTGCTACCCATTTGCCATTTTTAAAAATCCAGCCGTGAACGACTTCTGTCTCAATATTTTCGCTGGCCCCTTCAAGGCAATATTCATAAGCCGAAGGCTTTCTACCATCACGCATTATTCGCTCCCTTTGTTCATATTATCAAGAGCCATTCTAACCGCGCCAAGAGCGTTTCCGACCTCATGGTGTTCAGGATAAACAGCTTCAGTGTGTAATTTCTCAGCTACTTCAGACAAAAGACAATCAGCAGCAGCTCCAATTCCAACAATTGGTAAGTTCAAAGAAACATCAAATCTCACTAGCGGACTAGCTGAGCGCCCCGCAACGATTCCAGCCATATTGCCACCAATTTCTTTACGGACAATATGCTCAAGCATTGCATTCTCGATTTTTAGTCGGGTCACATCCAGAACTTTTTCAGCAAATTCATCGCCGTTAAGATCAAATTCCGTACCCAAAGCAGCAGCACCCGAAACAGACATTTCACGGTTGCCGATATCGATTTTATTTAGAACATGAAGTGCGTCAGTCGGAGTAAAGCCGACTTCGTCAACAGCCTGAACACGTACAAGCTTTTCCAGCTTTGTACCGAGGGTCATTTCGACCATGTCCAACCCTTTCATGATCTGCCCGAAGGTAGATGGGCCATTTTCGGCAAGATAAACTAAAATTTGGTCATCAGGATTTTCCACAACAGCGGGGCCAATCTTTATCAAACGCGCATCATTTCCTTTCCCGAGCCATTTATCAGGAAGCGGAATATCTCCCGCCATACATAAAGGAACAACTCTGCCCGGGCCAACTTCAAGATTACCAGAACGAGTAATACGCGAAAAACTATCCCCGCCCACGCCGACAGTAAACATCTCAACGGCCTCAACATGGGTTTCCCAGTCACCGATGATGCTACCGCTATCCTGAATGGTCGGCTTTGAATTTCTGATTAAAGTAACATCAGTGGTGGTTCCGCCCACATCAACAATCAGAGCATCTTTTGCAGGAGAATATACACAGCCATAATAAGCTGTAGAAGCAGGTCCACTTGCAAAAGTGTCAGCTGCGCGCTCTACGGCTTTTTCCATGCTCATAGAAGTTGCATTACCGCGAATGACCACCACTAATTTACCAAGATTGCGTTCATCAAGAGCCTTGCCGACTCCCTCTAGAAATTCTTTCATCACAGGCATAAGACGCGCGTTTAATACGGTTGTAGCTGCCCTTTCTTTCTGTCCTGCTTTAGTGCTTATCCGGTGTGAACAAAAAACAGGTTTTGGATCAGTCATGGATATAGCTTTTTCTGCGATGGCTTCGTGAGCTGGATTTTTAATGCTCATGGCTGAACAGACAGCGTAACTGTCTACATGCCCTTTCATATCAGTGATGCCATCTACCAAAGACTCAATATCGAGCGGATCATATTCATCGCCTGTTACTTTATGTCCGCCAGTAATATAACGGACGGTAACAACTGGAAGCCTGACAACTTTGCCGGACCCGATTATAAAAAGTCCAACCTTAGCGCCCTTATTTTCCACAACGGCGTTTGTAGCAAGAGTAGTCGAAACAGAAACGAGATTTACCTCACCAGGTTCAATTCCGCTTTCTGCCAGAGCCTTATCAAGAGAGGCGGCAAGTCCAAGACTCAAATTATGGTGAGTCGTAGGAGATTTAGCAGTAGCAACAACGCTCGAATCCGCACATTTAACAATGACGGTATCAGTGTAAGTTCCACCTGTATCAATTCCAATTGCATAGCCATTTTCAAAATTCATATATATATCCTTCACTCATTATTGTGTCTAATCAAGGCAAGTCCGAAAACAGACCTTCAATCGATGCTCAGTACTGATAATGCCGCTTTTGGCGAATGGCAACCTCTATAATGGATTCTTATACGAAAAAAGCGACTGCTACATCAGTAACAGTCGCTAAATATATTTTAACAGTTCAACACTTTTTAAGAAATAATGATTCCCGCATAGGCTACTACGCTTTCAAAATCGCCAGTAACCTTGCCGGAATTAGTGTACTCGACTAATCGTCCGCCACTGGCACCCGCCTTTTGAACGGCATGCATACCCATAGTCATAGGAAGAACTCCGCACATGCTTATATCATTGCTAGACACAGCAGAGTAAAGCCCTTCAGGGTCCATGCGAATCACAGCTTCCAGCGCGATAGAATCAAGTTTTTTGGCTTGATCAGCGGTAATAAAGTGGCTCATATCCGAACTGACTACGATGGTGATTTCATCATCGCTTTCAGCAATAATCTCGGCAAGAGCATCACCAGCTTTTTTCAATACCCCCGGGGCACGTTCTGACACACAGATTGGAACAATACGGGTTTTCGGATTTACATACTTTAAAAACGGGATAAGGACTTCGAGAGAATGTTCCCGGCTATGAGCAGCTTCATTTGAAACAAACCCAGCGCCGCATTCAATTATCTCTTTCGCAAGAACGTCAGCTACTTCAAGCTTGCCGCCTGGGAATTCCCAGCACCCCTGACCCCAAACAGATAAAGGAGCTCCGAGTCCGCTATGATTAGGACCGAGCAATATTACGGTAGGAGCAAGCGATGCTTCGGATAAAGTTTTACCGCATGTACCGCCGGAAAACATGTAACCAGCATGAGGGAGCATAACCAATCGATCATACGGAGGCTTTGCACATTTAGTGCGTTCGCCAACATATTTTTCGATTTCTATTTTAAGTTCCTGAGGATCATCAGTATAAAAACGTCCGGCAACAACGGGCTTCCTGTCCATATCCACCTGCCTTTATAAGATTTTATGACCGTAATAAACTAGGGTTATTAAAAAGACGATCCTGAATCAAATTTTGATGCATCACGCTCAATTTTACGAGTCGCCAGAGCGGATGTAGCCAAACGTCCATAGAGATCATCAGGACTTTTCTTTGCAACTTCTTCCATCAGTTTTCCCCATTCTTCAATTGCTCCAGCCTTCTCATAAAGCTGCGCCAGCCTGAAACGGGAAGACGCCCATTCAGGGTCAGAAATCGGGATATACTTATCATACTCGGCAGCCCATTTAAGAGCTTCTCTATATCTGCCGGAACTTTCCGCAGCAAAAATTGTCATAAGAATACAATCTTTAATCTTCTCACGATCACCACCAGTTTGAAGCAACATAGCAAGAGCTTCCTGAGCGTAAATAAAAACTTTTTTCAGCTCTTTCTTCTTCATAGCAGATTTCGCCATATAATACATGGCATATGCCCGTGAAGATTCAGGCAACAATAAATTGGATGCAAGCCCAGCCCAAAGGGGAGTACTAAGCTCTGTTTCGCCAAGATTTTCAAAGGCCATAGCTTTGGCAAAATCAATATGCACACTCTGCTTCGGATCGAGCTCCCAATTGTTTCTTGCTAGGTCTACCAGTTCTGTAACCTTACTCCAAGCCTGTTCCTCAACATAAATACCAAGAGCCATATCAAGCGCCATGGCGGAATACTTTGGAACCTGTTTCTCAGTCAGATAGCGATCGATAAGTTTCAGAGCTTCATTAGGCTGTTCTTTTTTCCAGTAACTTAAAGCTACACCCATTCTGGTTTCGTCGTTAACTCCATCACCTTCGTTATTTTTCTTGCCGTAAGAATTCCAGAATTTAACAACTCTGCCGTAATTTTCATCCTGAACAAGCTCCGGAACAGCTTTATCAAAGACTCTATGCCCGAGTTCGCTCGCCTTCGTGCGCAAAGTGCTCCTTGGATATTTATCCAAAAAGTCCTGCACGGAACCAAGACACTCGCCATACTTTTTATTCCAATAATACCACATTCCAAGCTTGAGCTGGGCAAGAGGAGCCAAAGGGCTATTAGGATGTTTTTCAATAATTTGCGTATAAATTTTCTGAGGTCTTAAATTATAAGGGCGATCAAAGACCTTATCCATCTGATTCATATCAGGGTTATCATAAATGCCTTCTTCCGCAAGGCGCATCATAGAAACCAGACCGCCTTCTTCTTCTGGATAATCTTCCGCAGCCTTCTCGTAGAGATCTTTTGCGGCTTTAGTATCACCATTTTTCAAATAGATATCACCTAAGCGTGCTAAAACGATATCATTTTCCTTCGAATCCGGTGCTAGATTATAAAATGCCCAATAGTTTTCTTTAGCATCATCGACTTTACCAAGCCGGTTCTGCGTATTCGCTGCCATCAGCAAAAACTCAAGATCTTCAATATAGTATCTAGGCCAGCGTTTATCTATATAGTCAATAATCTGAAAAGACTGTTCGTTGTAGCCTAAAGCATCAAGTGATTTAGCAAGTCCAAGGGCAGCTTCGCGTACAACCTTGCTATCAGGATAAGTCTGTACAAGATTTTGAAATTGATCTGCGGCTTTTTCATATTCCTGAATGCCTAAGTAATATTCACCCCAATAAAAGCTAATGTAGGGAATATTAAGATCGTTCGGATACTGAGACTTTAACAGGTTAAAATACGCCTTGGCTTCCGGCATATTTCCCGCCTTCAAGTTAATCAGACCAAGATTAAGCAAAGCCATCGGAACGTTCGGCGAATTCGTATCGGAGTTCATGGCTTCCATCCATGAGCTAGAAACATCGCCGAAATTATTTTGCAGATCATCTTTATGAAGCTCAGTGAGTGCTTCAGCTTTTCCGTAAAGGGCCTTGATTCTCAAATCTTTTGTCAGGTAAGGCATCACAAGAACTTCTTCATACGCTTCAAGCGCAACTTGAATTTGTCCCTCTTCAAGAGCACTCTCTGCAACGAGCATGATCCCTCTTGCTACTTTTAATTTCTCCTCAAGGGTCAGTTCTTTCGTCTCTCCATCCTCACCTTCAGCAGGCCCCCCTTCTTCAACAGGAAAAGCATCAGTATCATCGGTCGCTAAATCGGCAAATTCGCCATCATCTGTTGCGTTATCATTTTCACCGTAAAAATCGTCATCGGTTCCATTTTCAGCAGCACCGTAATAATTATCATCACCTTCAGCAGCAGGGAACTCATCATTGGCAGCAGGAATAAAATCACTCTGCGGCGGAGGAGTAACCTGTCCGGAAGTCTGCCCCGGAGGAGGAGTAACGCTGCCGGAAGCCTGAGAAGGCGGTCTTGAAATTTGACCGGAAACGCTACCTGCGTCTTGGACAGGAGGACTAACCCGCCTGACAACCGCACCTTCTGGCTGAGCTTGAGGAAAAACTTGTTCTTCTACATCATCTGGCCCGCCAGCTTCAGGGTCAAATTCATCAGGCCCATCATCTTCTATGACCATATCGTCAGGAGGCTGAACTTCTGGAGGACTGACGCTACCCGTAATAGAACCTTCCACCTGACCATCAGGAGGAGAAACTTGGCCTCCGACACTTCCACTTACAGGTCCATTCACGGGTTCAGAGCGAACACTTCCACCAGCTCTGGCTGATGCCTGGGATGTATCAACAGCCACTGCTTCAGCAGGGCCTACTTTAGAAATGGGCGAACGGTAGGTATATGGAACAGAAGAAACAGGTCGTTCCGTAACAACTGGGTCTGGCAAGACAGTTTCGTCTTGTACAGATTCAACTTCTTCATTTTGAACAGGCGCAACTTCATCATCTTCATAAAGACTTTCACCCTCAGACTCAGGATCTATATCAATTTCATCAATGATGGGAGGTTGGACGTCCTGCTCAATCACGGCAGGTGGAGGAGAAGCTGCAGCAACCCGCGCTGCTTTTTCAGTTGGCGTACGCCATTTTGAGCCGATAGGGTCACGGAAAAATTGTAAAACCATCTCCCCGTTTCCACCCGGTATGCGAATGAAACCGAATCCAGTCGTTCTAGTCCCGATAACAAGGGAGCTAGGCCCCATTTTGATAGAATTGATAATGCGCAGACCGGATAACGACATAGGAGTAGGAAGTTTTTCCGCTCTTAATGCCCCGGTAGGAAATGTAATTGTGAGTTCTTCACGTCCGCTTCTACGAACTGTGCCGGAAAGATTCTTTTGGTCAAAGACAAAACGAAGGGAGTCCATGTCTGACTTGGTGTCTACAAAATACTCCATAGCCAAACCAGGATAAGGGCAGACGAGCCAAATGAAGGCCGCCATCAAAAGAGTCCGGAATAAACCGGTTAAATTGCTGATCATCACAATCTGGTATTTCTGCAATATTCTTGCCTACCTTGCAAAATCAGCAAATAAAAATTAAAAACTTTTAAACTTCCAGTTTTCTTTTTTTAATTTTCTCAATGAGCGTGGTCCGTTTAACTCCTAAAAGCTCAGCAGCCTTATTCTTTACGCCACCAGTTTTTTGCAAAGCTTCAATGAGTATTTTATCCTCAATTTGTTCAAGAAAATCCTTAAGACCTTCACTGCTATGCTCTTTCATATCATCTAAAGTAGGCCATGCAAAACCCATTGGTTGAACAAGGTCAGCCGCTTTCTTTTTGGGCTCCCTGCCAACATCTCTCAATATTTTTTCTGGCAGATCCTCAGGTGTCACCAAATCCTCATCACAAAGAATGGATAACCTTTCCATGAAATTTTCAAGCTCGCGAACATTGCCGGGCCATGAATATGAAACAAGCAAATCAGCGGTCTCACCGCCAAGTTGCATAGTACATCTATCTTTATCCACACAGAATTTAGACAAGAAATGCTTTGCTAAAACCAGCACATCCCCGCCTCTATCGCGTAGCGGAGGAAGGTGCATGGGAATTACATTTAAACGGTAAAAAAGATCCTCACGAAATCTTCCGGCAGCAACTTCAGCTTCAAGATCACGGTTGGTTGCAGCTACAATCCTGACATCAACCTTTTTTATCTGAGTCCCGCCAACCCGCTCAATTTCTTTTTCCTGCAATACGCGTAGAATCTTAACCTGTAGGCTAAGGTCCATTTCACCTATCTCATCAAGAAAAATAGTTCCGCCATCAGCAAGTTCAAAACGCCCAGGACGTGAGCGAATAGCATGCGTGAATGCACCCTTCTCATGACCAAATAATTCTGACTCCAGCAGTTCCCCGGGAATAGCTCCACAGTTGACAGGGACAAAGGGCTTTCCTTTACGCTTGCTGTTCTGGTGAAGCGCACGAACTATCAGTTCTTTACCAGTGCCAGACTCACCTGTAACCAGTACAGTACTATCGGTAGGTGCAACTTTTCCAAGGATTTTAAACACATCCTTGAGGGCGATACTATTGCCAATTATTCCGTCTAAATTAAGAGCCATCTAGTCTCCGAAAATTATTCTACACATACTGGCAAAAAGCCATTCCGCACTACCATGGCCTGACTGCCAAATGAACGCTAAAAGACTATTTAAACAAAAGCTTACATAATCACTGTCAATGAAATGACACAAAGTCAATATGGAAGTTAACTTTTATTGCCTGCTACTCCATATCCTCAAGCTCTTTCCCGCGTGTCTCGTTCACTACAAACATCACAAAGAAAAACGAAATTGCGGCAAAAAATGCATACATAGAGTAAGTTATGCCTAGTCCGGCCCATTTCACAAGTGAAGGAAATGAGGCTGAAACCATGAAGTTCGCTATCCACTGAGCGCCTGCCCCGAGAGCCAATGCCGAAGCTCTGACCCTGTTGTTGAACATTTCCCCGAGCAAAACCCAGACAACAGGCCCCCATGAGAATCCAAAACAAAAAACGTAAACATTAGCAGATATCAGCGCGGTCGTAGCCGCCCCTCCAGACAGAGCAGGATTTCCCATGGCATCGAGCGGAGCACTAGCAAAAAGAAACGCCAGCAAGCCGAGACTTACAAACATGCCAGCCGAACCGAGTAGGAGCAATGGCTTACGCCCTACACGATCAATAAAAGCAATCGCCACCAACGTTGTTACAATATTTACAACGCCCGTAACGACTGTAATCCAGAGTGAGTTTTCTTCTGTAAATCCAACACTGCGCCACAACATACTACCATAATAAAAGATCACGTTAATTCCGACAAACTGCTGTAAAACAGAAAGTCCCAGTCCAACCCATATAATAGGGGAAAGCCCGTAGCGCCCTTTTAAATCAGCAAATGAAGTCCCGCTCTCAACTTTAAGAGTCAATTTGATTTCTTCAATTTTTTCCAAAACGGATTCGCCTAGAACCCTTCTAAGCACCGACTCAGCTTCCCGTTCGCGCCCGGTTCCAATCAAATAGCGTGGAGATTCCGGTATCATCAGAGCAGCAAAACCATAGAGCAATGCAGGAGGAACTTCGGCCCAGAACATCCAGCGCCACGTTTCAGCTCCCATCCAAAGTTCCATGTCAGCGGAGCCTCCTGCAAATTTCACCAACATATAGTTGCTGAGCATTGCAACAAAAATCCCTGTAACAATAGCTAACTGCTGCAAGGACCCAAACCGCCCACGAAGCTCTGCTGGAGAAATTTCCGCAATATAGGCGGGGGTAATGGCACTAGCCAAACCGATTCCGACGCCGCCGACAAAACGCCATAAAATAAAATCCCAGATGGTTATCGGAAATCCCGACCCAATACCGCTTGCTGTAAAAAGAAGTGCGGCAAAAAGCATCGGCCTTACGCGCCCATAGCGCTCAGAAATTGCGCCGGACCCTAAAGCCCCGACCGCTGATCCGACAAGAGCAAGTGAAACCGACATCCCCACAAGAACAGGTCCAACATTAAAATGCTCTCCCAGAGCAACTACAGCCCCATTAATAACAGCCGTATCAAATCCAAAAAGAAATCCACCCAGTGCCGCTGCGGCGGAAATCAGTAAAACAAATATAACACTGGCAGACTGTTTTTCTTGCATGGGTCCATTAACCATATTCGGGCCTCTGAGTTTGAAATATTGTTGAATACTTAAAAATCAGTAGCATACCAGGTAATACGTGTCATCAAAAGAGAAGAGGACAGCTAGAAACCGTTAAAATAAAAATAAAATAAAAAAGGCCTCCGCATACAGTGTATGCGGAGGCCTAAGAGAGATTACTTCAGTAACTGATACTAACTGTTTCTGCGGGTTATTTCTTTAGCAGGAATAATCCCTGTAGCGGAAGCAGATACAATATTACCCGCAACCCCTGGACCGTCGCCAGCGACAAATAGACCTTCGAAAGCTGTTTCAAGCTGAGGACTTGTTTCTACCTGAGTTGAGAAAAATTTAATCTCAGGAGCATAAAGCAGTGTTTCTTCGTTAGCTACACCTGGAATAACTTCATTCAGTTTTTCCAGCCCTTCAATGAGGTTTCTGACAATACGCTCGGGTAGAGCCATTGCGATATCACCACATGTGACATTCTTCATGGTAGGCTCAATGAAACTATTGCGCACCCTGTTCCAAGTCGAACGACGCCCTCTTTTCAAATCGCCAAAACGCTGAAGGATAGGTTTACCGCCACCAATAATAGTAGCAAGCTTACCAATAGATTCGCCATACGCATGGTTATCTGTAACAGGCTCTTCGAGCACTACCTTTGAAAGAAATGCGAAGTTGGTGTTTTCAGATTTTTTACCCATATATGCATGACCATTGACGCAAACGAAATCCTGATAATTTTCCAGAGCAATAAAACCGCCCTGATTTGTACAGAATGTGCGAACCTGATCATCATAAGTATTAGTACGGATGAAAAATGTCGGATCGTAAATAACGTCACAAAGGTCACGCATAATATCTGCGGGAACTTCAACACGTACTCCAACTTCAATACCGCGCTGAGTGATAGCGAGATCATGTCTTTTAGCAAGTGATCCCATCCACTCAGACCCAACTCTTCCCGGAGCGAGAATTACATTTTTAGCGCGATATTCACCACGATTTGTAATAACCCCGGCAAGAGCACCGTCTTCAATCAAAATATCTTTAACATCTTCAGAAGTGTGGAAAGTAACTCCACACCCTTTCACATATTCAGCCATAGCCGCAATGTGATTCGGAAGGTTATCACTTCCCAGATGTTTTTGTTTAATCAAAAGTAAATCAATGCCGTTCTTTAGAGCATTTTTACGAATATCTTTAGCTGCTTCCATATCAGTCGGAAATACTTTCCCGTCCATATTGAAACGGTTAAAAATATCTTCAGTTTCGTTGATGAGATCTTTGGCTTTTTCAACAGACATGAACTGGGTTAAGTCTGTTTTCCCGAGTTTATGGATGTAGTTCAACTTTCCATCGGAAAACAAACCAGCCCCGCCAACACCGGAAAGAATATTACAGGGTTTGCATTTAATGCATTCCTGATCTCCGGTAATAGGACAGTTCCGTTTAAGCGGTTGTTTACCTTTTTCGATGACAAGAACATCGAGATCAGTATTTTCACCAAGGTAGTATGCAGCGAAAAGTCCTGCCGGACCGCCGCCTACGATAATTACATCAAACTCTTTCTTCCCGGTACTATTCGGGCTCATAATATTCTCCAATTAGGTCATTTTTTCAGCGCTGACTAATGCCGCGCGAACTTCCCAATATACGTTTCTATTCAACAAATCTCAAGGTTGCAATCTTTTTTTATATTTTCAAGAAATACTGCTTTCAGCGCGCTTGAAAACGATCTAGTATATTTTCAACTTAATTCAACTTTGGCACTTGACCGCACGGCGTTACTTTCCTAATGCTGACAAAAAAACACAAGGAACCCGCCATGAGACTAACCACAAGAAGCCGATACGGAACAAGAATGATGCTCGATATTGCCATGCACTGCGAAGGTGGCCCCGTTCGTATCAGCGATATTGCACAACGTCAGGGGTTATCCACAAAATATCTTGAGAAGCTAATACGGGAGCTCAAAAAGGCTGGATTCATTTCCAGTAAGCGCGGTCCCGGAGGCGGACACACCTTAGCCATGGCCCCGAGCGACATTTCAGTCGGAGCCATAGTCAGATCCCTTGAAGGCGATATTGGACTTGTGGAATGTTTAGATAATGACACACTCTGCCAGCGCATAGAAGACTGCCCGACCCGTGAAGTATGGATTAAAGCAAGCAAGGCTATGTACGTAGCTCTAGATGAAATAAGCATCGCTGACATGCTCAAAGAAGGATCTTTCTGCGTTAGAACGAACCCGTTCAAATAAACTCCCCGTTTTTCACATCACCTACAAAATGAGTGCATTATTATGCACTCTGCTTTGGCGTGACTAAGAGTTATGAACAATCTTTTCCACAGATTGTTCATAACTTTATATAATTTGATAAATTTCCCTGCTCGCATAAGAAGTTCTGCACTTCACGACCTTCACATTCATAGATGTTCCTGATCTATACTCTCCACATCTATCAATATTAAATATTGGACCTTTTCTCTCTGGAATTCTATAAGTGCGCATCAACTGCCTGTAATTTCAAAGGAGAATACTATGTTTGCGCCCAAAAAAGTTTTAAGTGTTTGTTCTGCTATTCTTATGATCCTCGTCTTGGCTAGCACTGCTTTTGCCATGAAAGATGAATATAATTACATGAACGCCGAGTCCCTACAAAAAGCATTGGACCAGAATGCTGCGATCAGTATCGTAGATATTCAGCTTGCAGAAGACTTCAAAGATCACCACATCAAAAACGCTATTGCCACTTACGCTTACCCTGTAAAATCAGGTGAAGACACTGCCAAGCTGAATGACACCATTTCCCAGCTCAAAAATAGCAACGAACCCGTAGTTGTAATCTGCCCACGTGGTAAAGGCGGCGCTGAACGTACCGTTAACTACCTGGCTTCCAATGGAATTCCATCTTACCGTTTGTTTGTTCTTACTAATGGTCAGGACGGTTGGCCTTATGCAGTTGAATCCAAATAATTTTTAAGTTTTATAAATTTTAAAAGGGTCGGCAGAATTTTCTGCCGACCCTTTTTTATTGATTTTAATCTAAACAACAAGACTTGCTTATTCCTTCATAATTCATCTAAAATCTCAAAATGACATATAAATTAATTATACTCTGCGGTTTAGTTTTGCTGGCGACACTTTTTATTTCAGCATGCTCAGCAAGTAAGCCTAAGAACCTAGGTATTAAAAATGGAAAATTTGCAACATGCCCGAAAAGCCCGAACTGCGTGTCCTCGCAGGCAATTGATGATGAGCATAAAGTTGCTCCCCTAAAAGCGCACGGCGACATAGAGATCGTAATGAAAACTCTTGCAGAAAGCATCGAGCAAATGAGCGGAGCAAAAGTTGTGCAGCGAGAAGGTCCATACCTTCACGCAGAATTCACCAGCAGCATAATGAAGTTTGTTGATGATCTGGAATGTTTTTATGAAGAGGATAAAAGCGAGATTCAAATTCGGTCAGCATCTAGGATCGGCTACTCAGACTTTTCAGCCAACAGAAACAGGATTAAAAAGATGCGAATTATTTTTGAAAAGATTCAATAATATTTTAATCTATCCCAAAAAGTCGCCGCCATAGCTTGACCAATTAAGGAAGCAACAGCGGCTGTGTGGCGGAGAGCAGTGGGGCAGTTGCCCCGCTTTCCCCTGTACATAGAATATAAGTACGATTTATTTTTTTTCAATACTTGCAAAGGCACAATGATTGTGAATTGATTCAAAACTTTCAACGTCTACTTTGTACCATGAAATTTTAGGCTGTTTTTCCAAACCGTTAGCGGCATTTCTTACTACATCTTCAACAAACGTAGGATTTGAAAAAGATTTCTCTGTTACGTACTTTTCATCTTCACGCTTAAGAAGAGAATAGACCTGCGACGATCCGGATGCCTCTGCAATCTCAATCAGATCCTCCAGCCAGACAAATCCCTTCGAGCGCGTCTTTATATGGACCACAGCTCGCTGGCTATGTGCTCCTTCATCACTGATAGCTTTTGAACAAGGGCAAACGGTCATCACAGGAACCTTAACTCCCAAGGTGAACTCCAACTGCCCGCCAACAAGCTCGCCTTCCACAGAGCAATCGTAGCTCATGAAACCCTTGCGCCCGCTCACAGGAGATGTTTTTTTCAAGCAAAATGGAAAGCACAATTTTGCATGTGCACTTCTAGCTTCGAGTCTTCTCAAAATATCATTCAACAGATTAAAGAAACTCTTATAATCCAATTCCTCGGTCCAATCTTCAAGAGCTTCGATAAACCGGCTCATATGTGTGCCCTTAAAGTGGGCCGGCAAATCTACAGAAAGAGCAACCTTGGCCATGGTATGCTGGCATTCAGCCGCCCTATCTCGCACAACAAGAGGGAGAGTTAGGTCACGCACACCGACCCTGTCTATGGACATAGCTACCTGAGATGGACTGTTTTGAACGTCTTCCATTTTACTCCAACGGCATCGCTGCGCTGATGCCTTATATATTCTAAAGCCCGTTATACGAGAGTTTCACCGGTTGTGGTAAGCCCGAGTTTGCCGTGCTTAACCCCTTTGGTGGAAATAAGTCTATGTGCCAATTCTTTAATTTCTTTCCCGTCACCTTTAAGAACAAGAACTTCCAGACAATTGTCATGATCGAGATGCACATGAAGAGTGGACATGATGAGATCATGACTGTCGTGCTGTAGTTCAGTCAGTCTCTGAGAGAGACCGCTTTGGTGATGATCATAAACAAGAGAAAGAGTTCCGGCCATTTCGCCATCAGTCTCATCCCATTCTTTTTCTACCAGCATATTACGGATCAGATCTCTGATGGCCTCAGAGCGGGTCTGATAACTTTTTTCATCACAAAGCTTATCGAATTTCTCCAACAGATCTGAATCCAGAGACACTCCGAAGCGTATAGTTTTGCCCATTTCAAACCTCCGTATTAATTCTTAAATATGCCCGGAACAACTTCGCGAATATTAACTGTCATTTCAGCGTTGCAACAGGCGGCCTTCTCGGTAAGCGGTAGAGATGTTTTCCACCCTAAACGATCTAACTTCTCCCATACAGGAGTAGAAATATCCCGGACAGGCTCTGCCATCCAAATAGTTCCTTCCGGCTTTAATACCTGCCGGAATAATCTCTCAAGAGGATCAAAAAATCTTTTTTCGTAAAGGACATCGCCGCCCCATATATAATCGAAAGATCCTTCAGAAAGTGAATGATCTCTCCAGTCCATCTGAAGCCAGAGAGGCTGCGTGGTCTCATTAAGTTCGGCATTGTTTCTGGCAAAATATAGCGGGGGAAATTCATAATCAAAAGCGACAACATCCGCGCCAAGAGAAGCCCCGATTACAGCAGTTAGTCCTAGTCCGCACCCAAGATCAAGGCACTTTTTACCCTTGATTAATTTCTGATTACGGTACAGCCATTCCCCAAGCAATACACTCGCAGGCCAAAGTTCTGCCCAGTATGGCAGACGCTCGTCATCACCGAAATCATCTTCGCCGATGGAATTCCATAGACTTTCCAGATCGGCACTACGCTCGATTTTCCACTCGCGTCCGGCAGTATTGACTACAATTATTTCTCTATCGCCTGAAACCCAATCCATTTAGGACTACTCCTGAAAAATATAGCTTACTTATTTCTTAGACATCCTATATATAAGGGACATCTCAAATTGTTTTGACAAATTGTTAGCAAAGCAAAGAACGAGCTAACTTCTTTTGCGTATGCTTTTCTTCGCCAAAACACAATAGTTAGTAACACGAATCACACAGATTATGTTTTTATTAAATATCATCTTTTTTAGTTATCTGGCAATTTCACAGTAAATTTTTCTTGTTTAACTCTATAAGTAAGGCTTTTATTTCTTAAGCAGGAATGCTATCAGGAAAACGTCTTCACCAGAGGACGCTTAAATAACTTAAAATCAAGTGCACCCAATAGAGGAGGCTTTATGATCCCTCAGGAACTTCTTTACGCCAAATCTCACGAATGGCTAAAAGTTGAAGGCGAAAACGGAACTATCGGAATCACCCATTTCGCTCAAGAACAGCTTGGCGATTTGACTTTCATCGAACTTCCTAGCGTAGGAGATGTTTTAGAAGCCGGCGACGAATTCGGTTCAATTGAATCAGTTAAAGCAGCCAGCGAAGTTTACGTTCCTGTTGCCTGTGAAGTAACCGAAATCAATGAATCCCTCGAAGACGCTCCTGAAAAAGTCAACGACGATCCTTACGAGGAAGGTTGGCTGATCAAAGTTAAAATCACTGGTTCCACCGACGATCTTCTGGACGCAGCCGCTTATCAGGCCGTAACAGAAGAAGACGCTCACTAATCTGGGTGCATCTGCAAATATAATATTCACCATCTTCCCCGCAATCCGTATCAGATTGCGGGGAAGTAATTTTTTCACAGGAGGACGAAATGCCTTACGTACCTCATTCCCCGGAAGAAATTCGGGAAATGCTTGAAGTTATCGGCGTAAACTCCGTGGACGATCTGTTCGCTGAAATTCCAACAGAACTCAGGCCCAAAAGCTTTGACCTTCCTAAAGGCAACAGCGAAATGGCCGTTCTTGAAAAAATGGAAAAAATAGCGTCCAGAAACACCACAAACCTGACCAGCTTTCTTGGAGCTGGATTTTACGACCACTTCATTCCCACCGCAGTCGACGCACTAATTTCCAGAAGCGAATTTTACACAGCCTATACACCATACCAGCCAGAAGCTTCCCAAGGAACTTTGCAGGCTATCTTCGAATACCAGACCGCAATGGCGAGACTCATGGACCTTCCATACGCCAATGCATCCGTTTACGACGGCGGAACAGCTCTGTACGAAGCAACCCTGATGGCAGTGCGCAAAACCAAGCGCCGCAAAATCATCGTAAGTGAAGCACTTAACCCAATCTATAGGGTCATGCTCGATTCTTACACAACTAATCTGAACCTTGAATTGATAACCGTACCGCACAATCACGGGCGTACAAACATCAAATCACTTACAGCTATCATCGACAAAGATACCGCCGCTGTAATTGTTCAGAACCCCAACTTTTTCGGTTCTGTTAACGACTTCACAGACCTATTCACAACAGTACACGAGCACAAAGCGGTCGCAATCATGTCCACCTACCCGGTCCTTCAGTCTGTACTGAAAACTCCGGGCCAAATGGGAGCGGACATTGCAGTAGCAGAAGGCCAGAGCGTTGGTCAGCCGTTATCTTTCGGTGGCCCATACCTCGGAATTATGGCTTGTTCTAAAGCCCTTGTTCGTCAAATGCCGGGCCGCATGGCAGGACGTACTGAAGACGGCGAAGGAAAGACCGGCTACGTGCTTACCCTCCAAGCCCGCGAACAGCACATCAGAAGACAGAAAGCTACCTCAAACATTTGCTCCAATCAGGCACTTTGTGCACTGCGCACGCTGATCCACCTTTGCCTCCTAGGCGACGAAGGAATGCGACGCACTGCCGGACTTTCAATAGAGCGCGCTCATTATGCAGCAGACAGACTTACCTCCATCGATGGAGTTGACCTATTTACTAAGGGACCATTCGGCAACGAATTTGCTGTTACCCTTCCCGTAAATGCGTTTGAAGTAATAGATAAGCTGACTGAACGCGGTATAATCCCGGGGTTCCCGCTTGGACGCTATTACGAGGGTATCGAAAACGGGCTGCTTATAGCTTGCACTGAGAAAACAACGGAAGAACAAATAGGCATATTTGCTGAAATCCTGCGGGGGGCATTATAATGAAAACCGTATTTAAGAAATCCGTTCCCGGTCGCGAAGGTGTTTGGCCTGAAAAGCCTAAATCAAAACTCGAAGATTTTATTCCGACAGATCTGCTACGTGAGACTTCAGGCATGCCTTCCTTATCTGAGCTTGATGTGGTTCGCCACTTTACGAAGTTGTCCATGAAGAACTTCGGGGTAGACTCAAATTTCTATCCTCTTGGTTCTTGCACCATGAAATACAACCCAAAGTTCACAGAACAGGTTGCCGCACTACCTGGTTTTGCAAGACTGCATCCTGTTATTTCTCAGCTTAAAGGCGCTGGACGCCATTGTCAGGGCGCACTCGAAGTTATCCACGAAAGCGAGAAAATGCTGAGTGAACTGACCGGAATGGCAGATTTCACTATGCACCCTATGGCTGGCGCTCATGGCGAACTAACAGGTGTAATGATCATTGCTGCCTATCATAAAGATAAGGGCAACAAGAAAAACAAAATTATATGTCCGGACTCTGCACATGGAACAAACCCCGCATCAGCCGCTATTGCCGGATATGACGTTGTTTCGGTTGAGTCCCACGACGGAATCATCACTCCTGAAGCTCTGGCGGAAGTGCTTGATGATGAAGTAGCAGCAGTCATGATGACCTGCCCTAACACCCTCGGACTATTCGAAAATCATCTCCCCGAAATAGTTAAAATGATTCATGAAAAAGACGCTCTACTTTACTATGACGGAGCAAACATGAACGCTATTATGGGTAAAATGCGTGTCGGTGATGCCGGATTTGATGTTGTGCATCTCAATTTACACAAGACTCTCGCTACTCCTCACGGCGGAGGCGGTCCCGGTTCCGGACCTGTCGGAGTTTGCGAAAAACTTATCCCCTACCTACCGATTTCACGCGTTAAAAAGCTGGAAGACGGACAGTATTACCTCGACTACGATGCACCGAAATCAATCGGTTACGTTGCACCGTTTTACGGCAACTTTGGCGTATACCTGAAAGCATATGCTTACATGCTGCGCCTTGGTCGCGAAGGCTTGATCAGAGCTACCGAAAACGCAGTTCTCAGCGCTAACTACATGCGTGTGAGACTCGAAAACGATTACGAAATTCCTTATAACCGCATCTGTATGCATGAGTTCGTAGCATCTGCTGTAAAGCAGGCTAAGAATGGCATTCGCGCTCTGGATGTGGCTAAAGCTCTGCTCGATAAAGGTCATCACGCTCCAACCATCTACTTCCCGCTTATTGTTAAGGAATGTATGATGTTTGAGCCAACAGAAACTGAAAGCAAAGAAACCTTGGACGGATTCATTGACGATATGATCGAAATAGCAATGCTATCCGACTCCGATCCTGACTTCATCAAAAATGCTCCGATAACACTTTCTGTCAGCAGGCTTGATGAAACCAAAGCAGCCCGTGACATGGTGATCACAGATGACCTCTAGTAATTTACCAACCGGAAACCGCGCCTACGACCTCGTTGTCGTAGGTGCAGGCCCCGGCGGCTTTGATGCTGCCACAGAAGCGGCTGCACTTGGCATAAAAGTAGCTCTGGTAGAAAAAGATTTACTTGGTGGAACCTGCCTGAATGTGGGCTGTATCCCCACCAAGTTATATCTCGGAGCAACTTCTCCTGTCGAAGACCTTGCAGCGCAGGTTAAGGCTAAAGTTGCAACTGGTGATATTCAGATAAATTTCGAAGCCCTTTGCACCAAGAAAGACCGCTTTGTAGCTGGCACCCGTAAAGCCATGATGCAAAAGCTGAAAGCTCTCGGAATTGATTTTTATCCAGCCACTGCCAAAATTATTGAAGCGGGAAAAGTTGAAGTTTCCCACCCAGAAGAAGAAGCTGTTTTAGAATATAAAAATCTTATTCTAGCTACTGGCTCCCATCCTACTGTTTTTCCGGGACTAGATCCTGACAACGAAACAGTTTTAGATAACGCAGGATTTCTTGCATTGACTGAAATGCCGGAATCACTCCTCGTTATCGGCGCAGGATTTATCGGCCTCGAAATGGCGCAGATTGCCCATAGAACAGGGACTAAGATCACCATCGTTGATGCTCTCGACCGCATCGCTGTTTATGAAGATCCCGAAGTATCCAAAACACTGCACTCAGTGTTCAAACGTCACAAATGGGATATTAAACTCGGCGTTAAAGTTAAGACCGTCACAGCTGAAAACGGCAAAGCAATTTTACGTACTGAAGACGGCATAGAAATTATCGCAGAGAAAGCCCTCATAGCCGTAGGAAGACGCCCCAATTCTAAAGACCTTGGTCTGGAGAATTGCGGAGCTACGACAGTAGACCCCGGTTTTGTGGAGATAAACGAAAATCTCGAAGCAGCCCCGAATGTCTACGCCATCGGCGACTTAAACGGGAAAATGCTGCTTGCTCACGCGGCCAGTCATCAGGCTGGTTATGTCGTCCGCAGAATTGCGGGCAAGGATACCGCTCCTTACACCCACGCGCCAATTCCTTCTATTCTTTATGGATCACCAGAAACAATGCGCGTGGGAAGAATGGTCTCTGACCTTGAAGGTGAGGGGGACGTAAAAGTTTCCTCATTCAAATTGGTAGCCAATCCTATTGCCCAGTCATACGCCTTAACACAGGGTTTCGTAAAAGTTGTCTGGCTGGATGATAAGGTAGCTGGAATAACTGCCGTTGGGCATCACGTTTCAGGATTCACCACCGCTGCGGCAATGATTGTGCAGGAAGCTTGGACAGAGGACGACCTGCATAATATCATTTTCCCGCACCCTTCCCTGGATGAAGCATTGCTTGGCGCTTTAAAAGCGGAGAGGCAATCTCCTAAATAATTCAACGTCAGCATTGCAGGTTACTGCGCCAAATGTTAACTTAGTTCCTGTATAACAATTTTGTTGTGCAGGATTTATTTTTTCTAAATCCAATATCCCATAAGAACAGAAGACCCTTTGCTAAAACGATTAGGGCCTACAAGCTTTCAGAGAAAAGGATTATTACTTGAAAAAAAATATATTTTTAAGTGCATTGTTCGCAATACTACTAACTCTTTGCAAGCCTGCATATGCTGAAGATTATTTAGTTTTTGCAACTCAGGATTTCCCTCCCTTTTCATATTTAGTGAATGGAGAAGTGAAAGGCCCGGGGGCAGATATCATAAACAGTGTTTGCAACAAAATGAGTAAAAAAATAGAACTGCAATTGTTTGCGTGGCAGCAAGCACAGGATATGGCTGAGAAAGGTGAGGTTCAAGCTCTATTCTTTGTTGGCAAAAATAAGCAAAGAGAAACATGGCTCGATTTCTCACCGCCGATTATTCAAGTAGAATATGGTTTTTTTGAATGTACATATTCGCCAATAAACTATGAAAATATACACAGCCTGCAAGACCTGACAGTTGGAGCATATGGTCCATCAAACACATCTATCGAGCTTAAAAAAATTGCACAGAAACTTGAATCAAGAATAGATGTTAGCATTATGCCAGATGACAGCGCCCTATTTAAAAAACTTTCCAAGAGCAAGGTTGATGCTGTTTATTCCAACAAAGATGTTGGCTCCGCCATGATCCATAAACTAGCTCTGGACAATATCCAATATGCAGGCACAGACAAAACTTTGAAATACTACATTGCCTTTTCTAAAAAGCACACTCCGACTGCGTTCGTGAAGGAATTCAATAAGGCGCTGCGTGAAATGAAAAAATCAGGCGAGCTTAAAAAAATACTGCAAGAATACGGAATGACCGTAGCTAATTAATTATTAGACCAATTTTTTATCCCAGAGCATATCGTTCAATTTCGTCCAGCTTCAACAAATATTCCTCAGTGTAAAGCGGGCCATTTGCAGTAAATGCTGTCACGTTTATACGATGTGCCAGACACCACACGGCAAGAGTAGGATTTCTCCAAATCCGTCCATATGTTTTAATCATATGCAAAGTATTATGACAGACAGGAGTCAACTCCGCGGACTGAACCAATAATGCGGTGTAATCCTTTTCAAGATTACCGAAAAATGATCCCACTGCGCGCGCACACGAATAATTCGCGCCGGATGACAGCATATTCAGCAGTTCATCATCTTCAAACTTCTCAGCCTGCCACGGAAGTGACCATTCATCCGGCACTACTTCGCTTTCAGAGTAGCTGATTTTTCCAGTCTCTTTAAACTCGATTATCTTTTGGGCAAGTACAGGCCACATGGAACCAACATGCTCAACATCTCTGCTCGCATGAATCTCTTTAATGACCTCGCCTTCTTCGGTTAATTTAAATTTCATAAAGGGACAGTGCTGCTCAATTATTTTTTCGGAAGAAGCCCAAATGCCGCCAAAAACTCTATCCATATCAAGGACAGTTAAGTTGGAAACATTATTTTGCCAGCGATTAAAGGTTGTGCCACTATATTTCCACGAATCATTCCACCCTTCGAGATAGGAATATGGATCAGGGCCGAAAGCAGGATGATGAGAAAGTCTTGACACAACGAGGATAGGCGTGGACGGAAATTTATCGCGTAAATTATTCAGCATTTTCTCGAAACGTTTCATATACGAAGCAGGATTAGCCTGAATCATTCCAAATCCTGCTAACATCCATTTTTCAAAATCAGGATGATGTTGCCACACTTTAGGATCAATGAAAAATACATATTTCTGTTCTTTATGAATAAAAAGAGGGCTACTCTCATGGAACAGATTAATAACGATAGCTTCCGGCTCAGCCCCGTTTCCAGCTTCATCTTGCGAAATCATTTCAAACTGATTGAACAAAGAACGGTCGTGGTAGAAGTCGCCAAGCCCAAGCTGCGTATCCTTTTCAAGCAACTCTGGAGGAATCGTACCGGGCGAACTGTTATACGTAAACGAGGAAGCCAGCACTCTATAAGTACATTCATGCCCCGCCTCGCGAACAGCGCGGCTGAGGAAATCCATTTGACAGTTTCCTAAAAAGTAAAGCATCGTAATTCCTAGCTAGTTGTTGAAATAATTTCGAAAATTAATTTGCCCGATTCCACTCTATTGCCGACCCGTAGTCAAGGCTTTGTAAACATGTCCGATATTATCGTTGAAACATTTGTCCTAGGCCCCCTTGAGACGAACTGCTACCTACTCACTTGCGGACGGGAAGCTGTAGTCATTGACTGTGCTCCCGAACCTTTACCGCTTTTAGAAGCTATACAAACACGCGGTTTAAAAATTACGGCAATCTACCTGACTCATATGCATCTGGATCATATCGGCGGAGCGGCCGAATTGCAAAAAATGACCGGCGCACCTGTATTTGGAAATATTGCTGACAAATATTTAGAAGATGTATCCTACGCATATGGCGGATCTAAAGAATTCGAACACGTTTTCGATCTTGATATTACTGATCTGAAAGCAGGCAGACAGATGGTCTTTGAACAGCCCATGATGGTGCTCGATACTCCTGGACATACTCCGGGAGGGCTTTCATTCTTTTTTCCCACCATCGGAGCAGTTTTCGTGGGGGACGTGATATTTATGATATCGGTAGGAAGAACGGACTTCCCTGGCGGAGACAGCGAAACACTGCTAAGTTCTGTAAAAAACAGAATATTTATACTACCAGATAATACGCAAATTTATTCAGGACACGGCCCCATGACCACCGTAGTGCACGAAAAAGAGAACAGTCCTTTTTTCTCGTAAAGAGCCACCGCCATAAGTCAGTCTGTAATTCTGCATTCTATCTTTCTGTCTTTCAACCATCACATACAATACACAAAAAAACAGCCCCACGGGTAAATCCTGCGGGGCTGTTCGTTCACATCAACTGAATAAAATCTAATACTTCAAGCCGAGTTCCTTTTTAAGGTGCGCGAAATCAATATGAGACTCAACAAGCTCAACGCCATGCTTAATTTTAGCAGGCTCGCGCAATTTATGCCGTGAAAGAACATCTTCCATTTTTTTAGCAACGGAAAAAGTATCATCCCTGACGACAATAATGGGCGTACCCAGAACTTCGGAGCGAGTCAAAATGATATCGTTAGGGTAAAGGTTTCCTGTTAGCACCAGACAAGGACATTCTCCCTCAAGGGCAACAAGCTGAACATCAGATCTGTCTCCGCCAACAATAACGGCTGAATTACGATGTTTTCTGAAATGCGTCATGAAATTTTCAACCTGCATGGTGCCTATCAAGAAGCTTTCCACAGGCTGATCACTTTTGCTGTGAGCAGAAATTATTTTACCGCCGAGATGATCCGCGAGATCTCCGACTTTAATAGTCCCCATGAGAGGATCTTTAGGAATGACTCCCAGAACCTTAACCCCTTTTCTTTCGAGAAAAGGCTTAATCAAGGACGTAATCTCATCCATAAAGGTAGGTGGAATATCGTTCAGAATAACCCCGACCATATTGTCGCCGAGAGTTTCTTTAAGCACTACCAGATAATCGTAATTCAACTCTTTTTGAAATCTATCAATAACGATACACTTAACATCAAGAGTTTTAACAAGGTGAACCCCGTCCACTCCGCAATATTTTCCAGAATACATGGAACCAGACCCAGCGACGAGAGTCAGATCTTTACCAGCACTTATTTTTGCATAAGACTCAACGATAGGCGTAACGTGATCTTCAACTTTTCCGTTAAAGGCAGACACCTTGAAATCGTGAGTAACGACTACGGGCGTAACTACTTTCGCGGGGTTGGAGACTCCTAGGACCTCTTGAAGAAAGAATGCATCCTCGTCACCTAGTCTGCCATCCACCTCAACAGGGATAGCTCCAACAGGCTTCATATAACCAAGACTGACACCTTGTTTTTGAAAATGTAAGCCAAGACCCATAACGATCATATTCTTACCGGAATAGCCGCTAGTAGAGCCTATATATAAACCGGGCATGGAGGTTACTCCTTAAATTTGAAATTTTTAACCGATTGTCATACGCATATTGGCGACAACCGCCCCATCAGGTCCCGCAATAATGGGACTAAACTCTGCTTCTTGAATCTCAGGTATATCTGAAGCCATCTGAGAAACCATAAGCAATATATCTTCTAAGGCACCTAGATTGACCGCAGCCCCGGCTCTTGCTCCCCGTAGAACAGGATAAGCCGTAACTTCGCGAATCATTTCCTGTGCATCATTTAACGCAAGTGGAGCAAGTCTTGATGACACATCTCCCAACATATCTGCGTGAATGCCACCAAGAGAAAACCGTATAAGAGCTCCGAATTGAGCGTCACGGCGGAAAGAAATTTCGACTTCGTGCGAATCCTTAGGCCCCATAGCCTGAACAAGACAGCCGGTAATATACGCATCTTTACGCCTACGCGCTGCACGGGCTGTTATTTGCTGAAATGCCCGCCTAAGATCTTGAGGAGTATGAAGATCGGTTACAACCAGTCCAAGATCGTCTTTCCTCGATATCTGAGGAGAAGCAACTTTAAGAACTACGGGATACCCGATTCTTTTAGCCGCTTTTGCCGCCTGATTTGAAGTACGCGCAAGCACAGTTTCCGGCACAGGAAGTTCATAAGCAGATGCTAAGTGCTGTGCATCCAGCTCGACAAGTTCCATCATGCCGACTCTTCTGGAATTTGCTACAATACTTTTAGCTTTAGCAATATCACGCCTAAAACAAACTTCGATGGGCCAATCTTTGTTCTGCCATCTGTGGCAACGAGCCATCGCATCAAGACTTCTCACTGCTGACTCTGGAAAATCGTAACATGGAATTCCACCATCGCGGAGCAATTTTCTAGCCTTCTCCACAGAAGGATCTCCCATAAAACACGCTACAATTGGTTTTGTAGAGGTCTCAGCCGCCACAAGCAGGTCCGCAGCAACTTTTTCTACTTCACCCAAAATATTTGCGGCAGGGGTAAGAATAACCAGAACTGAATCGAAAACGTCGTCCTCAATTACCGCTCTAATTGTCTTTGCATAAGTTTCCGCGTTTGCATCACCGATCATATCAATAGGGTTGTACAATGCAGCATGCGGCCCGAGGAAGTCTTTCATCTTTTCAAGAGTAGCTGAAGACGGACGCGAAATATTAAGAGTACCCTTCTCGCACATATCAGCTGCAAGAATTCCGGGACCACCGGAATTTGTGACAATAGCAACATTTGGCCCTTCCGGCAGTGGCTGACATGAAAAAGCGTGAGCCAAGTTGAACATATCCTCGATATCAGTGGCTTGCAAAACTCCAGCCTGATTGAACGCTGCGTTGTATGCATCGGTTGATCCGGTCAAAGCACCGGAATGAGCTGATGCAGCACGCGCACCGGCAGCCGTTCCGCCAGCCCTAAGCAAAATTAAAGGCTTCTTGCTGGTGGTGTCGTAGGCAACCCTTAAAAAATCCTGTCCGTCTTTCAAAGTTTCGCAATAACCAACGATAACTTTAGTATCTGGATCATTGGCAAGATAGCGCAGCATTGTCGCTTCGCTGAGAACTGCCTTATTTCCAAGACTAATAAATTTTGAAAAACCGACTCCTTCACTATTTGCCCAATCGAGTGCAGTATTGCACAGAGCACCGGACTGAGAAAAGAATGCAATATTACCATGCGTGATGTAGTCAGTAGCAAGACTTGCATTCATGAAAATTGAAGAATTCATTAATCCAAGACAATTCGGGCCTAATATGGCCATCCCACTATTTTTTGAGATCTTAGCAAGGCGCTGCTCGAGCATATACCCTTCGCGGCCAGTCTCACCGAAACCTTCAGTGGGAACAATCACCGCGTGAACAGGAAGCTCAGCTAGCATTTCCACTGTCCTGACAACCTCAGCAGGAGATAGACATATAATGGCTAAATCGGTAAAGCGAGGGATGTCCGAAACAGAAGAAAAGGACTTAAATCCAAGAACTTCTTCACCTTCACCATTGACTGGGAAGATTTTGCCCTTATATCCTGAGGCAAGAAGATTGGACACTGCAATATTTCCGGGATTAGCCGGATCTGAAGTAGCCCCGATAATGGCGATAGATGCGGGCTCAAAAAGAGCCGCTAATGATGAATAAGATTGCATTATTAATATATATAAATTTAAGCAGGGTTTTATGGAAGAAGAGTTTTTACGCCTACAGCAAGGTATCCACTATCGATTTTCGCAAGTCAAGCATTTAGCTACAGCTTTAACTCATAGTTCATGGGCAAATGAGCAGGCTGAGCCTTGCGATGACAACGAAAGACTTGAATTTCTTGGAGACGCAGTCCTCGAATTGAGCGTAACCGAAGAGCTTTTCAAACGATTTCCAGAGGCTCACGAAGGCCAACTGACTAAAATCAGGTCTAAGTTAGTAAAAGAAAAAAGCCTTTCAAACGTTGCCCTCGAACTGGGGCTTAACGACTTTCTGAAGCTAGGAAGGGGCGAAGAATCACAGGGCGGCAGAATGCGCTCATCCTTACTGGCAGATACAATGGAAGCGGTAATCGGAGCAGTTTTTCTTGATGGGGGTTACCCTGAAGCGTGCAAATTAATACTAAATTTATTTGAAGATAAATGGCCTGAAACATTTAAAATCGAAACATCGAAAGATTTTAAAAGTCAATTACAAGAAGTCACTCAGGAAATATTTAAAGAACGACCAACATATGTGCTGAGCGGAACTGCAGGCCCTGAGCATGAAAAAGTATTTCAGGTAATTTTAAATTTGCCGACGGGAAAAACTTTTGAAGCAGAAGGAACAAGTCTAAAAAAAGCGGAACAAACTGCGGCTGCGACTGCAATTGTTTATTTGAATTCCAAATATCCAGAAAAATCTGACCCAAAAGGCTAAGGACCGGGAGGCGGTGATCAGCCAGCCTCCACAGTCCTTAATCGTCACCCAATATGTTAAGCGGACTTATCCGCCTATAAGCTGCATTGCCATCTTAGGCAGTGAGTTGGCCTGGGACAGCATTGCTACTGCGGCCTGAGTGAGAATCTGATTCCTTACAAATTCGGTCATTTCAGTTGCAACGTCCACATCAGAGATACGAGACTCTGAAGCCTGAACATTTTCAGCCTGAATTGATAGGTTGGTGATAGTATTCTCCAACCTATTCTGCATAGCACCGAGATTCGCACGAATCTTATCTTTTGAAATAATAGCGTTCTGAATCTTCTCAAGTGCCTGCTGAGCAAGGGCCTGAGTAGAAATAGCGGTGTTAACACCGAGAGCAGAAGCTGTAGAAGTCGCTACTGAAATGTAGTAGTAATCTTCAGCAGAATCGTTTCCTGCTCCAAAGTGAACCTTCATAGGACCTGTAGAATGCACGCCGTTTCCGTTGTGCGCGCTGGTCGCCCCTGAAAGATTACCATTCAGCAAGTGAATTCCATTAAAATCTGTTGCGTTGGCAATACGGGTAATTTCCGATGCCATTGCCTGAAATTCTGAATCGATAATCAGGCGCTGATCGGAGTTGTAAGTACCGGTCGATGCCTGGGTTGCAAGTTCTTTCATGCGGATGAGTTTTTCATCGATAACCTGCAAAGCTCCATCAGCAGTCTGAATCATGGAAATCGCATCATTTGCGTTTCTCATTCCCTGATTCAAAGACTTAACGTCTGCTCGCATAAGTTCGCGAATCGCCAGTCCGGCAGCATCATCTGCTGCTGTTCCAACTCTTAGTCCGGACGAGAGGCGTCGGGTGGAGACGCCGAGGTTGCCGTACGCTTGATCAAGATTTCGCGTAGCGGTCATCGCCATAAGGTTGTGGTTAATGACTAAGGACATATCTGAACCTCCTTGTTGTTCACAAAAAATCCGTTTTCTTAAACAACTTAAAGCAATGCTAATGCCAAAAACATTTTTATCAACTAATATAAAGATTTATATAGATAGACAAAGTCTAGACTCTCTAAAATGGACTGACCTAGTCAATTTTTTCCCTCCTAACTAAATTATACAAACCCCTCTCGCAAAGACGGAAATAGCTACGACACTCAAGCACACAACACACTTATTTAAATAACTATTTCCCCAAAAAAGAACCATACACACTTTCCAAAGCAGGAAATTTATTCCGTATATTTGGCATTAAGCAGAGTCAGCTTTCTGGCAAAAAGAAACCCCTGTTCTCGAAACGGCACGTTTCGGGAACAGGGGTTCTGGTAACCGTGTAACCGAGGGAGTCAATCCCGGTTACGGAGGTTGTAAGAAAGGAGCTTTCTTATATTTTCAGCATCTTATCAGGATACATTAGAGACTATTAGCGCTTGAGCTGGATGAGTTCACCCATCATTGAGTCAGTTGTTGTGATAACCTTCGAGTTCGCCTGGAAACCGCGCTGGGTGGTAATCATGTTTACAAATTCCACCGCAAGGTCAACGTTTGAGGCTTCTAGAGAGTTTGAGGCTATTGAGCCCTTTCCTCCGCTATTCGGCCTACCTGTAAGCGCATCCCCTGAGTCTCTGGTTTCAGAGAAGAGGTTACCCCCTTCCCGCCGGAGTCCCCACCGATTATTAAAGTCGGCAATGGTCAAGGCGTATAATTCAAGGATCTGTCCATTTGAGTATCGTCCGGTCAAAACCCCATCTCTATCGACTGATACACTCTGTAAGAAACCTGCGGTGTAACCGTCCTGCGACTGGAATAATGTAGTTGATCCCGTACTATAACTGGTCGAGGCCAGCGCACTGGTTTCAACACTACCGTAATTTGGTATTCTGGAGATATCAGTAATATTTGTTCCGATCTGTGAAGCATTCGAAATAGCACTTGTCCCGGTGCTCCAGCCTTTAGTTACACCACTTCCTGAGAGATCCGAATTGCTGAGTCCGAAGTTCATTTCAATAGTTGCAACACCCACAGAGTCAGTAAAACTGGCATTTGAAGTGGACAAGAAGTTGGCAGTCAATAGTGGCATGCCATTCTGCGAGAAGTTCGCAAGTGTCCAGTTAGAAAGGTTCTTAATGCCGTCCGCCGCTACGCCGCTCTTAAGAGTAAAGGCAGATGTTCCTGTCAGATCTCCCGCAGCGTTAAAGGTCAAAGTCCCGGTCATAAGCAACCCTGCAGCGGAAGATGTTGCGAAAGCAGTTGTGCCACTTATAAGACGTCCATCTTCAGCAGGCGTACTTGTAACAATGTATTCCCAGACCTTCTTACCACCCGCATTACTGAGTGTAACCTGATCATAATAAGTGGTCACATTGTGGGAAGAACCATTTTCATCATAAACTTTCATGGTAGACTGGTATCCGTACAGAGAATCACCTACTGGCGTGTCTGCGGTTCCATCCCACGCTTCAAAGAGAGAGAAAAATGGATTGTTCGCACTGGAAGCATGACTTTCCTCCCCGGAATCAAGGTTGGTAATCATATTAATACGCGATGTAGCCTGCGGAGCAGACTGGAAATTTTCTAGCCTAATATCTGTCGGCACCCCTACAGTTCGCACAGCCTCTGATGCAGTTGTTGAGTCGCCTGTAGCAACTGTAGTGGAGGAAGTTTGAACTTCCCAGCCCTGCAACACATAACCGTGCGGATCTGTTAGATAGCCATCTTTATCGAAACGGAAATTACCGGCTCTACTGTAATAAACGGTCTCATCTTCCTTTGGCTTTACTATGAAGAAGCCTGACCCACCAATCGCGAGGTCTGTTGCTTCTGATGTTGTCTCAAATGATCCCTGTGCAAAGTCGGCATAAATTGCCCCGACCTGAACACCTCGACCAACCTGCGCTGTGCCTGTCGCAGTTGTAACATCCTGACTGATCGCATCTTCAAAATGCATCTTTGCACTTTTAAAACCGACAGTGTTAACGTTAGCAATGTTATTACCGAGAACAGACATCTTATCGCCATGTGCCTGTAGTCCTGTGATTCCTGAAAATAATGATGCTGATAAACCCATGAGAAACCTCCTTTAAGTCCCGTTGACTCGTGGTTGTATTTAGCTTGTAGTTTCGTCAGAACTATCTGCAACAACCGTGGGACTGACAACTTCTCTAATATTGAGAAAGTTGATGTAACGACCGTCTTTGAGATGCAGAAACTGTTGTCCGCCCTCAGAAACGACTCCTGAAACTTCACCACTGACTTCCGTCTTAACCATAACTGGTGCGCCATCAACATCTTCTGCTGCCATTGCAATAGTATAGACACCATCCGGCACATCATTCCCTGCCCAGTCCTTTCCGTCCCACTCAAATTCGTGGGTACCTTCGGCCTTAGTACCGAGCTGGGTTGTTCTTACAAGGTTCTGATTCTGATCATAAATATTGATAAATGCATTTGCTACCGTTTCACCTAGTCCATAATAGACTTTACTGATCTCTCCGTCTGAGCGACTTACGGTGTAACCTTCTGCCTTCACTTCTTTGCCGATAAAGCTTACTGCGGAAACCATCTGTTCCTGCTCTCCATTGTCGGCCACGCCTTCCATAGTAGTATTAAGTTTGGTAAGCTGTTCAAGACTCGAGAACTGCGCCATTTGCGCCATGTACTCTTTATCTTCCATGGGGTTTGCAGGATCCTGATTCTGCATCTGGGTCAAAAGTAGTTTTAAGAAGTCATCGCTTCCCAGCTGCGTTTGGTGGTCCGGCATATTGCTGGCTGCCAAATCGGCTTCCGCTCTGCCTAGTATATTACTGTAACCTACATATCCCATGACTCTTACCTCTCTTTTTTCGTTAAGCGACTACATGCAATCCACTTTGGGAAATTGTTGCCGCATGCTCTATATTTTGCATATCTTGGGCCAAAGAGGTTCCTTCTTGTCTAAGAGCCTGCCAACGCTTCTTCATTCCAGCCATCATCTCCTGATAGTGTGCGCTGTTATGATCCTGTGCGCCGTTCCATGAATCCTGAGTTTCGCTATCCGCAAGACCGGTCTGAACTTCAAGCTTTTCTACCTTAAGTCCCTGTTCTTCCAAAACTTGCTTAACGGCTTCCAGCTGTTCTGCAATGACCTTTGCAGTCTCTGGGCTTTCTGCTCTTATAGTTGCCTGCACTTCCTTATTCTTAACCTGAATCATGACGTTAACTGTGCCAAGTTCAAGAGGGTTAAGCGTAAGAGTAAGTTGCTTAGTTCCCTGCCCAAGGTTCTTAAAAGCACCTTCCTGAACCTGCTCGAGAACATTTGACCGGGCAGTATTTGCCCACATGCCACTAGTCTTGCCAGCCTGAGCAGCTGTAGCAGCCCCCTTAAGAGCTCCCATACTAGAAGATCCAAGTCCCTCACCCAGAAGAGCAGACTCTCCCTTAATAGTAGAGCCATCAGTCAGCTTGCCGAAAAAGTCATTCCAAGTGTCAACATCCTTGGAATCTGTGAGAATATTTTCAAGCCAGTGCTTAGCTGTATACTTAGTATCACCACTCGCTGAATTGTTTCCATCCTGATTAGTCTGGGAGTCACCGTTAGTGCTACTGCCAAAGGTATTCTTATCCTGAGCGTTGCCTTCAAAAGCACCCTTCTGATTACCGGCTGTAGAACTCTTATCTGACTTACCATCTAAATTATTTGCTGATTTAGCTTCTGAGTTAGCTCCTGAATGATTTGTAGTACTGCTTGAAGCAACTCCAACAGTATCTTTACCAGTCATTACGGAATGACTATTCTCAGGCTCCCCTTCACCAGCAGTAGGATTATTCTTTTCGCTAATATCTTTGCCAACTCCCATGGAGTCGCGAATAACCTTTGCAGAAGCCATGCGGAAATTATCCGGAGTCTGATCGGAAGCCTTATCAATAGAGTTCTGCAAAGAGTTGCTAACAGTCTTAACCAGATCAAGATCCTTCGCATCTTGAACTGCAGTATTCTCAGTCAAGACATCTTCCAGCATTGAGAATCCCTTCTTAACAGAGCCGACGGTAGATCCTTCTGTCATGACCATCTTAGCGAGCTGCGAAGTCTTTTCCCCTGAGAGCTTAAAAAATTCGCTGAGAGTTTTAGTTTCATCTTCTGAAAGTTGGAGCGGCTGAGAATCAGGAAGAGAGGCAATTTTAGCCTGTACCTGTTCAACAACTTCCCCCATCTTTCCCTGAGAAATTTTTGTAAGCATTCCCTTAGATTCATCTGGAGTGAATCCGAGCTTCGAAAAGAGGGAATGCATATTCTGCTCTTGAACAGGATTTAGCGTAAAACCCTTTACGGACGTCATCATGCCGGTGAGCTCACTAACAAGTTCACCGTAACTTAGGCCACCCTCGCTCATGACCTTTTCTTCAAGATCAACAATGTCCTTCTTGTCTACGCCATACTCTTCAAGCTCTTCCTTGATTTCATTCCAATCTTCACGACTGACCTTGATATCCTGAGGCTGCTGATCAACAGACTGATTTGCTACTTCCCGCGCGGCTTCTTCTATATATTCAGAAGTACTCCGAACCTCATCATCATACTGCACACTTTCACTAGGTGCTTCATCATAAGTAGAACGGATGTCGGCAACAGCTTCCTGCACAGGCTGATAGACACTTTCGAGACCAGCCTCCTTGCTTGAGTAAAGAAAATCATCGAACATTGAAGAACGATAAGAGTCTTCAACCAAGTTGGACCTGTCTGTAATCTTTGCCAATTCATTGGTACTTTGATCGAGATGTGGAAGTATTTGCATTTTTTAGCTCCTCGAGAACTCTTCTTTCACAAGGCGTGCCAAAACTGAACATGAATTATTACAGCATGTTAAAATAAATAATGGTAGGCAAAAAAGGGAATATTATTCCGAGAGGGGAAAATAGTTCAGTGAAAATCAGCTGCCACTTACTATAGAAGCAAGTCGTTCGTAGAGAGATAAAACTTTGATCCACGACGGGCGATCATAGTTGTTATTTTGAAGAAAAAGATGAATATATCCAGCGAATTGACGAATAATAAGTGGACATGAATTCCAGAAATTATCGGACAGAGGAGCGCTTTTAGCCAGCCCTCTACTAAACTCGCTGCCTAACCCCGGCAAATGTGAGCGCATCTTCTGAGCCAGACGCGGGTGATTTTCACTGAAATCAGCCCATATCAGCTTAGTTCCAGCATCATCCCATAAGCCGAAGGACATACCGAAGAATTCCTGCCAGAAAAGCCCTAGCCGATCTCCTGCCCCAGAAGAATGACCGCTAAAATGCTGCAATTTATACAACCCGCTCGTTCTCTGTAAAGACGAATAAAGACGCAATCCCGGTAGAGAAGTTTTTAAAAGCGCAGCCTTATCATCACGCATCATACTCTTTGCAATGGCCGCTATACGAGAAGGAACAAAGGGATCATGGCAATGAAGCCTATCCCGCGAACATGCCCAGCAACCATGCGCGCAGCTCATAGTCGAGCGCAGCACATAATGGTCATTCTGATAAGGGCCAGTTTCCCAAGGGTTAACATTACCCATGGAAAGGTTCAGCACCTTCAGGCCAGACCATGCAGCAAGATGCATAGGCCCAGTATCAGGTGTGATGAAAAGTTGTAAAGACTGGCCCACAGCAACAAGTTCGCCAAGGTTTAACTTGCCAGTCATATCGAGCACAGGGCCACCGAAAGCACGCGTAACCTCTGCGCCAAGCCCTGTTTCATCAGGACCGCCAAAAAGCACCGGTTTCATGCCGCGGCTAAGTATTTCCGAGCACAGTTCAGCCCAGAAAGGCACAGTAGGGCGCTTAGATTCCTCGCTTGCTCCGAGAAACAGTCCAATGCGCTTATCTCCGCCATGTAAAGTACGGGGGTCTGACCAAGATGTGCGGGAAATAGTATCCAAAGGTATGCAGTCCAGCGCGTTCAAGTCCGCCCAATGAAAGCGATTGTGCCGATTATTATGGACCACACTTGCACGGTAAAGTTGCCAATCTCCAAGGATATAAGCATCGCCATCAGAGTTAGAAACAGGCCCAAGCTTGCCTTCTGAGCTAAGCTCACCCGCAAGAGAGGCCGCTTGCTTGCGGATGCTAAGATTTATGATCAGCTCGTATTTTTCTTTGCGAAGAACACCAAGTCCCGCCCAAGGGAAGTAGACCACCTGCGGGCTTAAGGGCATCAGGGGACGGAAGAACTTCTCCTCCGCCACAACCCAAATGGGGTGACCGGGGTAAGTTCTCTCAAGCCACAGAAAAAGCGGAAAGGAAAGGATTAAATCCCCCATTCGCTGCATCTGAAGTACAAGTATCGGGCGTTTTGACATGAGGGAGAGCTTACAGCATTATTGCAAGAAATTCCACGCCCTAGGTTGACCTAAGATCTTTTTATCTTCACAGTCATGAGGTTCAGAATAACAATCCTAAAACCCCACATACAATGACAACAAAATCCCAAATATCCCACCCGCTAATGCCTTGGGCAGTATGGGCCATAGCCACTTTATATTTCTTCTACGACTACATGCAGCAAGTCGCCCCAAGCGCAATGGAGCCGCAACTTGCCGCGCATTTCCACGCCGATGCGGCTTCTATGGGACTTATTTCATCAGTATATTTCTATTCATACGCGCTCATGCAAATCCCAATCGGGATCATGGCGGATAGATTCGGCCCGCACCGTCCACTTGCCATTGCCGCCATTGTTTCTACTTGCGCTGGGGCTTTTTTTACCTTCACGACCACCCCCGCAGAGGCAATCGGAGTTAGAATCATGCTTGGCGCGGCTACGGGTTTTTCCTTCGTATCCTGTCTAAAGCTCGTATCCAACTGGTTCCCGCCCGAAAAATTCGCTACCATGGTAGGACTTACCAATATTATAGGCATGGTCGGGGCTGTAATGGGCGAGGCTCCGCTCACCCGCGCGGTGGCAGTTTCAGGTTGGCACGGCACTATCCTAGGCATCGCCGCATTTGGCGGGATTGTAGCTCTTCTAATAATATTTCTGGTTAAAGACCACCCTCCAGTCATTATTCAAAAGCACACTCTTGCAGACAGAGGGTCAGGCTTAGCGGAAGCTCTTACCGCACTTAAAACTATAGCATCCAATCCGCACGCATGGCTGAACGCGAGCTACGCCGCTACTATAAATATGATATATACAGGCTTTGGCGCTTTGTGGGGAACATCCTTCATAGCGAAACTCTACGGCATATCATCCACCAATGCGGCGATTGTGGTTTCCATGCTCTTTGTCGGCGCAATACCGGGTAGTTTCTTTTTCGGCTGGTTTTCCGACAAACTAGGCAAACGCAGTCTGCCCATGATTATTGCCGCTTCTGGCGGACTTATCTGTGTTAGCGCAGTTGTATATTTGCCCGGAATTCCGATGCAATTGATGTATGGACTTATGTTCCTGCTCGGCTTCTTTTGCAGCGGTAATGTTGTCGCCTACGCATATGGTAATGACATCAGCCCCAAAGGAGCCAACGGTATTTCACTCGGGTTCGTTAATACTTTTTTGATCGGCGGAAGTGCTCTCGCTCAGCCAATTATCGGCTGGATGCTTGTTGCAAGTTCCCATGGCGCAAAAGAATTTACCCTTCCGGACTTCCGCTACAGCCTTTCCATACTGGTGGCGGCAAAAGCTGTAGCACTTATAGCGGCATTGACCATCGGACGTACGAAATCTGCATAGTTTAGAACAACTACCCACAACAAAAAATCCCGCCCGAGATATTCTCGGTCGGGATTTTTTATATCATTCTAATTACGGTAATTAGTCATCTTTATGTTCACAAAACTTAACTGGAACATTCTCAATAGGTCCATCAACAGGTCCTTCCGCAATGGGAAGATTAAACAATTTACGTATACCGAGCCTGATATCTTCAAATATCATATAGAAAGAAGGCACTAAGAGCAGGGTAATTGCTGTTGCGAAAAGTATCCCAAAGCCAAGTGATATCGCCATTGGAATCAAGAAGCGCGCCTGTCTTGATGTTTCAAGAATCATTGGAGCAAGTCCACCAAAAGTCGTTAATGTGGTTAGCATAATTGGCCGGAAACGTGCTGTTCCCGCCGCAAGAACCGCATCATATGCACAATGCCCTTTGCGCCTCATTTTATTCACGTAGTCAATAAAGACCAGCGAATCATTAACCACAACCCCGCTAAGAGCAACAATACCGAATAGACTCATAAGACTAAGGCTGTATCCCAGAAGTATATGCCCTATTACCGCCCCAACTATCCCGAAAGGAATACAGAACATGATAATAATCGGCTGAAAATAACTTCGGAAAGGGATTGCAAGAAGTGCATAAATACACATCATAGCCATTGCCAGACCTGAGAACAAACTATCGGTACTTTCCTGCATCTCCGCTTGTTTACCTTCAAGAGAAAATCCAAGGCCCGGATAGTCGGCTTTAAGCTGTGGAAGAATATCACTCTTCACCGAGGTAATAATCTGTGAGGTTTCTTTACGCGGATTTACATCAGCACTTACAGAAACAACCCTTCGCCCGTTTCTGCGAGTAATTGATGTATATGATCTTCCACCTTTAATTTTAACAACTTCCCGCAAAGGAACATCTGTACCTTCAGGAGTTCTGATCATCATTTCTTCAAGATTATACTCAGAAACCCTTTCAGAGAGGGGTAACCGAACCATGACTTTAACTTCATTCCGACCACGCTGCTGCCGAAGAACTTCAGCGCCATAATAGGCCGCACGCACTTGAGAAGCTACAGCTTGCGGAGTTAAACCTAAACTTCTACCTTCTGGTAAAAGCTCAAAGTCGAGTTGTCTTTTACCTGGTGAAAATCCATCATCAATATCTTTTACTTTAGGATATGTGCCAAGCGACTCAGCCAGCGAAGCTGCTGCTTTTTCTAGAACATCCACATCACTATGACTAAGTTCAATCTCAAGCGATCCACCAGATCCCGGACCGCCACGGTCTGACTCAAAAAGGACTGATTCAGCACCCGCAAGAAGACCCATTTCACGGCGCCATTGCTTTACAAACTGATCAGTTGAAATCTGTCTAACATCAGATTCAGCCAGAAAAATTTGAATCTTTAGAACATGACTACCACTTGATTTGCCACGCCCAGCCCCACCGATTTTAGAATAAATACCACGCACAAGTTCATCGCCGCCATTTGCTTTCTTAACGATTTCTGCAGCTCTGAGAGCTTTATTCTGAACTTGTAGGGTTACTTCTTTCGCTGTTCCATATGGCAAATCAACGGTCAGGTATGCATAATCAGATTCGATCTTCGGAAACATGGTGAACCCGAGGCGTCCACTTTTAATATATGCAAATGAAACCAACAGACAGGCAATTCCAAGGGCCACTGTCAAATATTTCCATGCAATAGCTCTATCAAGAATAGGCCGATATACCTTATCAATAAAGACCAGTAATCCCTTTGATACCTTTTGCTGGTTTCTTAAAATAAAGCTCATTATCTTACCCGGCTTTTTCTCGCTACCATGAGCAAGATGAGCGGGAAGAACAAAAAGACTTTCAATCAATGAAATTGCAAAAACACTACACACTACCAGCGGGATAATCTTAAATATTTTCCCCATGACACCGGGAATAAAGAATAGAGGCATAAACGCCACAATATTCGTGAGAACACTAAATGTCACAGGCATGGCAATTCTTTTCGCCCCTTCATAAGCGGCTTTCTGCCACGACATGCCCTGTTGTCGCATAGTATAAACATTTTCCCCGACAACAATAGCATCATCAACAACAATACCCAGAGAAATGATAAAGGCAAACATTGAAATCATATTAATACTCGCCCCGGCCGGAGCAAGAATCAGCATTGCACCTAAGAAAGAAATAGGAATCCCCATGGATACCCAGAATGCAAGCCTTGGCTCAAGAAACAAAGCCAGAAAAATAAACACAAGGACAAGTCCCATGAATCCATTTTTAAGCAAAAGATCCATACGCTGCTTAAATACATCAGAAGAATCATTTCGCACATCAACATGTACGCTAGGAGGCAAACCGGCATTAAATGTTTTCAGTTTTGCGTGAACAGCGTCAGAAACAGTTATGGGGGTCTGAGTTCCAACTCTGTATACATTTAACCGAACTGCTGGTTTACCATTATATGAAGTAAGATTATCATCACTTTGAAAATCTTCTTTTACATCCGCGATATCTTCCAGCAGGATCTGTGTTCCATCATCTCCTGTAACAACGGGTACACGGGCAAATTCCCTAGCAAAATCTTTACGCTCCTTAAAACGTACGAGAACTTCACCAGATCCAGTTTTAATACCACCACCAGGCAGTTCCACCGAAGCGGCGTTAATAGTTTTAGCAACCTCAGTTAAAGTAAGATTATACGCACGTAATTTATCCTGTGGCACTTCAATTGAAACCTGCAGTCCACTTACTTCCGAAAGGTCAACCTGAGTAATACCAGGATCACTGATCAACTCTTCACGCAACTGCTCTGCCAGTTTACGTAGAATCAAAGGATTTTCATCACCGTAAACCATTAAAGTCAAAACCTGACGTTTATGACTGGAAGCTTTTACAGAAGGGTCTTCCGCCTCTTCAGGGAAAGATGTAATACGATCAACTTCACTCTTAACATCCTGAGACAGCTGTTGAAGGTCATATCCCTCAAGAGCTTCAATAGTAACGGAACCGCCGCCTTCAGCTGCAGAACTTGTGACTTCCTTTACCCCATCCAATCCAATAACAGCTTCTTCAACCGCCAGCACAATACCCTGTTCAACTTCCTCAGGGCTGGCTCCATGGTAAGTAACAGAAACTGTTACCGTATCGTCGGAGAACTCAGGAAAAACTTCCTGCTTAATGCTGAAAGCCATCAAAAGGCCACCAACAAGCAGAATAGCCATCAAAAGGTTCGAAGCGACTGAATTACCTGCCATCCAAGCAATGGGACCGGTTATCTTTTTAATAATATCAGCCATCGGTATTATCCATTTCTACTGCGGACACATTTTCGCGAAGCTTCATTCCATGCAAAGGGGTAGAAATATCGGAGGTAACTAGTTTCTCACCTTCGACCAAACCCTTTTCAAGGTATATGTAATCCGAATCACGCCAGAGCGACTCTGCATTTCTAATTTCTAATTCACTGTTATCATTCATGATCCAAAGGGTATCGCCATCTCGGTAGGCTGAGCGCGGTATAGCAAAAACACTGTCTAGGGTTCCACTGTCGATATATACATTAATATAGCTTCCAAGGAGCAAAGGAAGAACGCCCGGGGTTCCTTTCAAATTCAATGGATCTTCAACTGCAACAATCACGCGCGCCATACGCCCCTTTGATTCAAGAGAAGGCAAAAGACGTAAAACATGTCCTTCTCGTTCATAAGAGTTACCGTTGCTGCCGGAAAGAACCCGTGCTGCCGACCCTTTAAATTCGTTTGCTGCACTTGGAATCACTATACGGTCTAAACGATCTACAGGCACAGAAACCATCACCCAGAATTCGCCAGTACCAACCATAGTGGCAATTGATTCCTGCGCGGCTAGATTAGCTCCAAGTCCGGCATCTTTAGTCACAACCATGGAAGAAAAGGGAACCCGAACCCTTGTACGAGATAGATTAACACGGGATTGGCGCAATTTAGCTTTAGACGCGGCAAGATTTGCTTCAGCTTTTTCAAGATGAGGTTTTCTAAGCGCCAATTCGGCTTCCTGCACGGTTCCACCAGAAGATTTTCTCAGCAACTTCCACTCACGGCCTGCAACTTTTTGGTGTCCCCGTTCAAGCTTTAGATTATACTCAGCTTCGATGACAACAGACTGCTGTTGCTTCAATGCAAGTTCATAATCCAAGGGGTCAATGCGTAATAGTTCATCGCCCTTTGCAAAATAACCACCGGGAATAAAAGAATCACTCACGGAAATAACTCTACCTGTAACCTGAGGCTCAAGCGAAATTTTGCGCGACGCTTCAACCGTTCCCATAACAGGAGTCCAGATCCTAAGTTCCTGTGGTTTCATACTGGAAACATTAACCAGAGGGGCCGAGCTTACCCGAGCTTTTTTTCTTGCAACTGGCTTAGTTTTGATGAGCATCTGTGCTCCAAATATCGCTAAGCCAACGATCAAAAGAGGTATTACCCCTTTCAGGCCTATGTTTTTTACATAATACATTAATTTTTTTGTCATATCTAAGTATCCTTATTCTGCGGAAGCAGTTTTGATCTCTGCGGCAGTCATGTTGCCTTCTTCACGAGGAAGCTCATCTGCAGACTGAAGTGAATCGGTCCAACTTCCGCCAAGTGCGCGGTAGAGCGAAACCCTGTACAATAAAAGATTGGATTCATCGTCAACAATATTAATCTCCAAACTCTGAACACTAAGCAAAGCATTCAAAACCGGGAGATACTCTTCAAGACTCTGTAAGTAACGGGAACCAGCTTCGTTCAGATTCTTTTTTGCGGCTTCAAGCTGATTTTTGCGGGCTGTGATGTATTTCTTCTGCCAGGATTCCTGAATCAAAGAATCCTGAACTTCTTTGTACGCAGTATAAACAGTACGTTTATAATTCACTAACCTCTCATCAACAACAGCCTGAGTCCTTTCGACTTCCGCTGCACGAAGACCACCATCAAAAATTGGACCCGCAATAGAAGCAGCAAGGCCAACCATCCAGCCACTGAAAATATTTGCTATTTGCGCACTTGTCAGTGCCGCATTACCCGTAAGGTTGAAGCTAGGAAGTCTATCCGCTTTTGCGGCAGTAATGGCCCAATCTGCGGACTGTAGTTTAAGTCCTGCAGCGCGAATATCAGGGCGTTTTGCAATAAGATCGAAAGGAATTCCAAGGCCCGGAATAGGCTCAAGATCAGGATAAAGAGCTGTCTGAACTTGGACAGTTCCGGCGGGACGTCCCATGAGAAGTGCCAATTCATTCAGCAAAAGTCTTTCGCGGGATTCTATTGGAGGAATTAAAGAATTCACACGAGCTACGTTTTCACGCTGCTGATAAACGTCCAACGCAGTAGCAAGAGAATTACGGAACCTGAGTTCGATGAGATCTAGGTAAATCCGGTTAGTCTCAACCTGTTGTTCAAGTATAACTTTCTTCTGGCGCTGTGCCTGAATTTCTAGCCATCTTGAGACAACTTCCGCTGCAACAGTCATCGCTGCAGTACTTACATCTTCACGGGAAACAAGAAAATCCAATTGGCCGGATTTGGCCTTAGCTTCAATCTTTCCCCATACATCAATCTCATAAGAAAGAGTCAGCCCAAGCTCATAACTATCTGTTGAAGTAGAGCCTTTTGTACTCTCAGTTCCGTCAGAACCTGTCATAGCATTACTGGATGAACCGCTCCCGTCGAGGGTAGGATATTTATCTGCTCCGGATTTAATAGCTGTAGCACGAAGCTGACGTAATTTTGCCCATGCAATACGGATATCAAAATCAGATGTTAGAGCCTCATCAACAAACCCGTTAAGTTCCGCACTTCCAAGCCTTTCCCACCACTTTCCACCATCTTCGGGTTCAGTGGAATATAGCTCATACGCTAAAGGAAGCCCCATTGGTTCGCCCCCTCTAGGATCAGGCTTAAAAGGGGAACAAGCTGACACGCTAAATACCGTGATCAAGCTGTAAATTAAAAATTTATATTTAAATGAGGGCATAAATAATATCTCCGTTACGATTCATTTTTTCACTAACTACCGCAAAGGAGAGAAAAGAGTATTATGCTTATGATAAAAATTGTTAACAAATGTAAAAAGAACGATTTCTCTCTTTGCATGAAACAGTTTGTATGGGTATCTAAGTGTTATGGAAAAACAACTATCCATTCTCATAATCGACGATGATTCTAAACTTAGAGACCTGTTAAGCCAGTATCTTGATGGATACGGCTACGTGGTAAACACTCTTCCGTCCGGCGATAAATGTGTTGAAACGGTAAAAAAAGTGCACCCGTCAATTATCATCTTAGATATAATGATGCCCGGTAAAGATGGCCTTGAAGTCTTGCGAGACCTACGCCCGCATTCAAATGTTCCGGTAATCATGCTCACCGCGAAAGGAGAGGATACTGACCGCATAGTCGGCCTCGAACTAGGCGCGGATGATTATATGTCCAAGCCGTTTAACCCCCGCGAGCTCTTGGCTAGGATCAAAGCTGTACTTCGCCGTGCTCAAGATTCTGAGCGCAATGGAAACGCTAAAAATTCGAGCACCATAAACGTCGCAGGGCTGACTTTGAACATACCTCATCAGAGATTAGAGATAGAAGGTGACACTCTTGAACTATCTTCTACAGAGTTTAAACTACTTCACGCGCTGATGGAAAATGCAGGCGATCCGCTCACCCGTGATGATCTCATGACCTCAGTCTGGGGCAAAGATTTTAACGCATTCGATCGCAGCATCGACGTACATATAAGTAAGCTCCGCGCCCTTCTAAAGCCCTACCAGAACCACGAATCGCGAATAAAAACTGTGTGGGGAACCGGCTATCTATTCGTGGGTGAAAAATGAAAATAAGTAGGCTCTACCTAAAAATTTTTCTAGCATTCTTGCTTGTGCTCATGATTTCTGAATTTACGGTCATCTCGATAATTCATTCAGGATGGGGTGGCAGTCCCCGCATGAAGAGAACTGAAGGTCAGCTCATGACCGTTAAAAACCTCACTGAAATGGAAATGGATTTAAATCAGCTTTCTGCCGGAAAAGAAAAAGAAACCCTCACCCCTATACTGAAAGCTCTGAGCGATTCTTTTCACGCAAATGTGTGGATTACCGGTCCATATTCTGAAGTAATAGCTTCATCAGAAGAAAAAATTCCTGACCTCACGGTCCACCTTGAAGACGCGCCTAAAAAAACACTTGAAGGAGCCTACATATACAGAGAGCGCAGTAAAGGCATGAAATCCATTTATGGAACTTATGCTTCCAAACGGCCAGAGGGCTACCCCTTCACTTATCATATATTTCACCCATGGAGCAGGTTTGAAGAAGAAATCTGGTTTCTGCGCGGGCAGGTTTTAATAACATTACTTGCGGCTATTTTCCTGCTTCCGGTGGCTCTTAGAATAATCAGACCAATCAAAGAACTCACCAAAAAAGCGGCAAAGCTTGGCCAAGGAGATTTAACGCAGCGCGTAGAAGTGCGCGGAAAAGACGAAGTGGCCGAACTGGCAAGAACTTTCAACCACATGGCTGGAAGTCTGGAAAAGATAATCAAAAGTAGCAGAGAGCTCACAGCAAATGTTTCGCATGAGTTAAGAAGCCCACTAGCTAGGATGCGTATTTCTCTGGAGATGATAAGGGAGCGGATTAACGACAAAAAAGCTGCTCAGTGCGAAGTTTTTATCAGTGGCATGCAGGCTGAGATTGCACATATGGACATATTAATCGGTAAAATAATTGAATTTTCTAAGCTGGACATGCAAAAAAGCCCAGCCATGGAAGATTCTGTTGATCTTAATTTATTAATTACTGAGTTGCTGTACCAGTACCAACCCACTGCGGATCATAAGCACCTTGAAATAAAGACTGACCTTTCCGACGTAAAAATCACGGACTGCAACCAAAACGGCATTAGAATAATGCTGGATAATGTTCTGGGAAATGCTTTTAAATACACCGATAAAAGCGGTACTATCAAGATAGACTTACGGGCGGCTAAAAACAACGAACAAATGAAGGAAGTGGTTGTAAGTGTGACCAATAGTCATGAGCCGGTTCCAGAAGAAGATCTTAAAGAAATATTCAACCCTTTCCATCGTTTAAAAGGTCACGACACTCCTGGTTACGGGCTCGGCCTTGCGGCAGCTCAAAAGATAGCAAACATACATCAAGGGCTAATACATGCCACAAATACAAGCGATGGATTCACAATCATAATGACTTTACCTGTTGCGAAAGTTTAAAGCTTTACCTCCAATAAGAAATACATTATTTTTTTGTGAACGTGTACACAGAACCTCAAAATAACCATAATATGAATTTTATTTATTTCATTCTTTCCGTACTATTACTCCTCGCTCCTGCGCCTACAACCGCATCAGAAATAATTCCGATTGCAGGTAACAAGGGAACCAAGAAGAGCTACCTGCATTTAGTCGAAAGCAAAGGTGGGGATCCTCTTGCTATTGCGGATTACTATTCACCTGATTCTTCGCGACCAGCTGTATCTATGCTTATTTTACGGCAGGCCCTAAGTTTAGGAGGTATGAACTCAGACTTTTTTTTTATTACCTGCCCTAACCCGGGAAGATCTATCAATGAGGTAAAAAACGGGCGCGCGGTTCTATATTCATCTGACATTTGGGAACAAGAATTTGATGACTCTGTTTACAAAACAGCACCTCTCTTACAGCGCGGAGAATTTCAGAAAGGGATTTACGTTAATAAAAAATCTCTTTTACTAAAAAATAATCCTACAGTTCTATCCCTAAAAAAGAAAACGCCTCTGGTCGAGCACACATGGACCACTGATATAGAAACATTAAAACAAATCGGATTCAAAAACATACAAACTGCGCCGCAATATGATCTCCTTTTCAAAATGATTAATAGAGACCGTGCAGACTTCACTTTACTAGATTTTCCACTAAATAAAAATCTGATTGTACAAAGTACTGACGGCGACTTATACCCGCTTCCAAACGTTAAAGTAGTATTTCCACATAGCAGACATTTTATGGTTTCTAAAAAGCACCCGCAAGGTAAGATCGTATTCGAAGCTCTGGAAAAGGGACTAAAAATTATGCGGGAAAACGGGACAATAAAGCGAGCTCTTAGACAGTCCTATATTATTAATGAAAAAGTTAAAGACTGGGATATTATTTATCCGACACCCTCCCTTCCCTAAAACACCAGCAACCTAGACATGTTATAATCGTCAACACATCTGAAGTTCTACCTGCGCAGCCACCTAGAGTTATTTTATTCATAATTTGAGCTTTACTTTCTGAAAGTGTTTACTTACATATTCTCTAAAAAACATACACCTTCGAACATATAAATTTAAAACACACTTGAGAATGAATAAAATAACAATATTTTCCATAATTTTAATTATGTTACTTACGCCAACATTCGCCATATCTTCTGAACACATTTTGGTAGCAACCAACACCAGAACCATTAATAGCTACGAAAATTACATAAAGAAAAACGGCGGGGATCCTTTACTAATAAGCGATTACGGTGGACCAGAAATGAGTCGAAGTCTGGTTTCGCTCCTTATTCTTATCCAAGCACTACACGCCGGAGAATTTGACTGCGAAATGGAATTCAAGTGCTACCCAAACTCAGGGCGCGCTATGACAGAAGTAAAAAAAGGCAAAGTAACACTACTTGCTGAGGATATGTGTAAAAGCGACTTTGACGAATCAGTATATATGACAACCCCGCTCATCCAGGCAGGGGATTTTCAAAAAGGTATATACGTGAAAAAAGATTCCTGTTTACTAGACATGTGTCCACCATTCGAATCACTAAAAAAACAGATTCCACTAATTGGAAATACATGGGCGGCGGATTCTAAATTATTAAAAAAAATGGGTTTTACACATATTGAAACAGCTCCGAAGTACGAACTGATTTATAAAATGATGGGGAAAGGTCGTGCAGATTTTTCACTAATAGAATTCCCAAATCGCGACAACTTATCACGAACAGTCGAAAACATAGAACTCCGCCCTATTCCAAATGCTAAAATAGTATTCGCAGACAGCAGAAACTTCATGATTTCCAAAAAACACCATCAAGGAAAATGTGTATATAAATCTCTTGAAAAAGGTCTTAGAATATTAAGAGAAAATGGGACCATTGACCGTGCGCTTAGGCAATCTGGCGTAATTAATGAAAGAACCAAAGACTGGGCTGTTGTTTATCCGTAAAAAAGGGGAAACTTTCCTAAAAAAGTTCCCCCTCTGGTAGTCAAAAGCCTGTTATTAAGTCCAAACTTTCATAAATTCCGCACAGCTTTTACCATCATCAATATGACGAATAAGAGCAGATCCGAAAACAGCTGCGTCGACCAGCCCTTCGAGCTGTTCTAACTGTGACGGATGCTTTAGTCCGAACCCTAGAGCTACGGGTATATCAAATATGTCCTTAGCGTGCTTGAGCCCTACTTTAATCTCTTCAGGCAAAGAATCACGATCACCAGTTGTTCCGAGTACTGATACGAAATAGCAGAACCCGTTTCCGCCATCGGCATATAGCTTCATGCGCTCAGGCTCGGTGTTTAAGCCGACGAGTGGCACTAGCGCAACTTCGTTTGCTGCTAGCAAGTCACGAAACTCAAGACCCTCTTCGTAAGGTAAATCGGCGATGATTAGCCCATTTATTCCGGCTCCGTTGGCATCTTTTGCAAACTTTTCAAGTCCGTATTGCAAGACGGGATTGTAATATCCCATCAATACGATTCCTGCGTTTATCTGCGAGCGAACTTTTGCTAGTCCCTCGATAATCCATTTAAGATTAACTCCGTCAGCAAGGCATTTCATTGAAGCCGCTTCGACAACGGGTCCGTCAGCTACAGGGTCAGAAAAAGGCATTCCGATTTCGATTATATCTGCGCCATTTGCGTCCAGCTCTAGGATTTCTTTCCAGAACGATTCCTTATTAGGATATCCACCGGGAAGAAATGGAATAAGAGCTGTGCGCCCTTTTGCATTGGCATCATTTATTTTATCAGCAAGTGTTGTAATACTCATTTTATTTGCTCCACTATTTTCCGTGCTGCGCAAGGTAATCATCCAAGATATCCATATCTTTATCACCACGACCAGACAGGTTAACAATTACGTTTGCGTCTTTAGGAATGGTGTCTTTGTTCTCGATAACCCACGCTACTGCGTGTGAACTTTCAAGAGCAGGAAGAATTCCTTCCTTCTGACAAAGCATCTGGAAAGCATTGATAGCCTGACTATCGTTAACCATGCCGAACTCAGCTCTGCCAGTAGCATGTAGGTGAACATGCTCTGGTCCTACGCCCGGATAATCCAGTCCCGCGGCGATGGAATGTGATGGAAGTATCTGCCCGTCATCACTCTGTAATAACAGAGTATTCATCCCGTGAAGCACTCCCGGAGTACCTAGATTAATAGGTGCTGAATTTGTACATCCAGGCTCGCCAGTTCCGGCAGCTTCTACGCCCACGATCTTAACGGATTTTTCGTTAACAAACTCGTGGAACATACCGATTGCATTGGACCCGCCACCAACACAGGCGACAACCATGTAAGGCATTTCGCCAGTGCGTTCTTTAAACTGCTGTTTAGCCTCACGCCCGATTACGGACTGAAATTCTCTAACTAAAAGTGGGAACGGATGCGCTCCGGCGGCAGTTCCAAAACAGTAATGAGTGGTGCGCTGGTTTGCTATCCACACACGCATAGCTGCGTTGATTGCATCTTTTAATGTCTGCGTTCCTGAATGAACAGGAATACACTTTGCACCGAAAAGCTCCATGCGGCGAACATTGTGAGACTGGCGTTTCACATCAATTGCGCCCATGTAAATATCACATTCAAGATCAAGCAAAGCCGCCGCTGTAGCGGTAGCAACTCCGTGCTGACCTGCTCCAGTTTCAGCAAGCATCTTTGGCTTACCCATCATCTTAGTAAGCAGAGCCTGACCAACAGTGTTGTTGATTTTATGCGCTCCGGTGTGTGCTAGATCTTCGCGCTTCAGCCAGAGGTTGAATCCAAGCTCTCGGGAAAGATTTTGGCAATGAGTAAGAGCGGTAGGACGCCCTACAAAATTCTTGAGTAAGCTAGTATATTCCTGCTGAAATTCAGCCGACTTTAAAATTCTTCCCATAGCCTCTTCAAGCTCTAGAAGCGGCGGCATGAGCAGTTCAGGCACAAACTGTCCACCAAAATCTCCAAAGTATCCTCTTTTCATGACTGGTTCCTCTTATTTGCTAAGTGCACTGAAACAAAAGCTGCACTCAATTTATATTTATCTTTTATACCGGGGCTGACTTCAACTCCGGAATTAAGGTCAACACCACTTGGCTTCGCAGCACTTATAGCATCCATCAAATTTTTAGCTGATAACCCGCCGGCCAATAGCCATGGAATCCGAATCTTGACTTCTGAAAAAATTGAGAAATCAAGCGTCTTTCCATGTCCGCCACCAGAACTTCCTGCGTCAAAAAGAAGGTAGGTGCAATGCGGGGTAAAACGGTCAATATCCTCTTGAAATTCTTTCACAGAATCATACCGCTGGGGCCAAAGAACTTTAATAATGCGGTTCTTTCCGATGGCGTTGCAAAACTCTTCGTTCTGCCCGCCATGAAGCTGCGCATAGTCAATCTTTCCATTTTTTAAAATTGCAAGAACTTCCGCTGCGCTCTGCTTTACAAAAACACCAACTTTGTTGGCCTTTTTGGTAACAATTGAACTGGCAAAAGCCTCATCAACACAGCGAGGGCTTGATTGATGAAAGATGAAACCTAAAAAGTCAGCACCTAGCTCTTCACAAGCTTCCACATCTTCTGCACGGGTCATGCCGCAAACTTTTACGAGTAAATTCATCGCGCAGCCCCTTCAACCAAAGATGCCAGCTTATCTTCGGGACTCGCGTTTGACATTATCGAGGTTCCTACCAGTACGCAGTCATAGCCAAGTTCAGCCATTTTCGTACAATCATCAGGCTCGTTAATGCCGCTGGCGCAAATCCATATTTCATTATCATCGCGCTCTTTAATGAACTCGACCGACCTATTCATATCGATACCGAGGTTATCAAGATCGCGATTATTAATTTGAATAATCCGCGCTCCGGCCTTCTTAGCCCGCATAAGGTCGTCCATATCAAAAGCTTCAACCACCGCATCAAGCCCGGCAGCATGAGTTTTATCAATCATGTCCTTAAGCGATGCGTCATCTTCGAACATACGTACTATAACTAATAGGGCTGAAGCTGGAGTTGCCGAAGTCTGGATGACCTGTAGAGGATCAACCAAAAAGTCTTTACGTAGCATCGGCAACCCGCAGGGCTTAATTTCATCGAGATAGTCAAGACTACCTTTGAAATATAGCTCTTCGGTCAAGACCGAAATGGCAGAAGCCCCGCCCCGTGCATACATATTAGCTATATCAACAGGGCCAAGCTCAAGGTTTATAATCCCTTTTGAAGGAGAGGCCCGTTTATATTCAGCGATAACCTTCATACCTGACTTGTCACGCTTAATTGCATCAGCAAATGAAGGGCGCTCACCTGTGTAAGGCGCGGGAAGTTTTCCTTCCGCATCAAGCTTGTGGAGCATGTCCACTTCGCCCTGTTTGGCTATGCGAAACTTCTCAAGCATTTTCTAATACTCCTTACTTACGCCAGTGGATACTTTGGCTTTTGCTTTCTTAATTCCGTCGGCAAGACTGATTCCATCAAGTAATGAAATCGCGGCCCCGAGATTTAATGCAACCATATCAAGCATCGGCTGTGGCGCTGTTCCCGCTAGAACTTTGCGTATAGTTTCAAGCGCATTCTTGCGGTCTGTAACTGCTACATCTTTCGGATCAGAAACCGCGAAACCATAGTCAGCAGGATTAATTTCAAGCTCGGTGAGTTTGCCATTATCCACAAGAACAGCCTTGTTAACGCCAAATGGTGTCAGCTCATCAAAATTACCAGCACCGTGAACAACGTAAGCTTTCTCCACTTTTGTCAAAGCGAGAACTTCCGCCATAAGGCGCATTATTTCTGGACGACCGACACCCAGCACCTGATGTGTAGGACGAGCAGGATTTAAAAGAGGTCCCATAAGATTGAATAGAGTCGGGATACCAAGCTCTTTTCTGATGGGCCCGACTATGCCAAAAGCAGGATGATAATTGGGAGCAAAAAGAAAAACAAAATTATCGCGATCAAGAACTTCTGAAACATTTTCGAAAGTCGTGTCGATTGGTATTTCAAGCTCTTCCAAAATGTCAGCACTTCCGCATGAAGATGAAACTGCTCTGTTACCGTGCTTAACAACCTTATAGCCCATGTCGGCAAGATACAAAGCCACAGCGGTGGAACAGTTAAAGCTATTACTTCCATCTCCGCCAGTCCCGCAGGTATCAATACAAGGACCACTTAAACCTGTAACAAGTTTAGCTGCCTTGAGAGCAGCCTTTACACCGGAAGCCACTTCTGTGGATGTTTCACCCTTTGTGCGCAGTCCCATGAGCAAAGCTCCTGCCTGTACGGGCGAGACTTTCCCAGTAAAAAGCTCTTCAAAAACACAGTCAGCCTGTTCTGTTGAAAGATCATTCCCTGCGGCAAGTTCATTTAAAGCCGAGGTTACACATTCTGCCATTTTGCTCACCCTATCATCCTTAAATTCTTGAGAGTTGATTAAATACTACCGTCGAGGAAGTTCTTAAGAAGCTTCGGTCCATCTGGAGTCAAAATTGACTCTGGATGAAACTGAACCCCTGCCCATGGACGGTCCTTATAACGTAATCCCATAACTTCTTTCTGGTCTGTCCAAGCAGTAAGTTCCATCATATCGATAGCTTCATCAACATTCACGACTAATGAATGGTAGCGGCAAACCTGAAAGGGATTATCCATCCCCCTGAAAAGTCCATCATTACTATGATAAACTTCAGAAGTTTTACCGTGCATGATGCGGTCCGCGCGCACAACAGATGCTCCGCCGAAATGACCGAGGGTCTGATGACCTAAACAAACACCGAGAACTGGAATTTCCTTTGGTAAGCGCGACAAAAATTCAAGGCTCAGACCCGCATTTTCAGGGCGGCTTGGTCCGGGAGAAAGACAGACGCGATCAAGTTTACCAGATTCGGCAAGTTCAAGAATTTCTTCGCGATCATTTCTTAGAACCAGAGGCTCAGCACCTAACTGCTGAAACGCCTGCACCAAATTGAAAGTGAATGAATCGTAATTATCAACAAGCAAAAACATCGCCACCCTCCGACTGCAAAATTTCCCGTAAAACTCTTGCCTTATTATTGCATTCTTCCCATTCCATTTCAGGGATGGAATCATAAACAATTCCAGCCCCAGCCTGCCAGTGGCACTTGCCATCTCTGATCCACATGGAGCGAATAGTTATACCGGTATCAAGGTTAATAGAATCTTTATCCAAACCAATGAAACCAATTGCTCCGCCGTATGGTCCACGGGGAACTTCTTCAATTTCGGAGATAATTTCCATAGCCCTGATTTTAGGAGCGCCGGATAAAGTTCCAGCAGGGAAAGTCGCCTGCAAAACATCGATAGCATCATGATCGTCGCGAAGGTCCGCTTCGACATAAGAAGTCAGATGCATAACGTGACTGAAATATTCAACCTGCATAAACTTCTCAACGGTAACGGTCCCAGCCTTAGCAATGCGCCCGAGGTCATTACGACCTAGATCAACAAGCATTACGTGTTCCGCACGCTCTTTCGGATCAGCAAGCAGTTCTTCGGAATTTTTCAGGTCTCCTGCAGCATCAACGCCTCTAAGACGGGTTCCGGCAATGGGGCGAACTTCAAGTCTGCCGCGTTCACAACGAGCCATCATTTCAGGTGATGATCCAAGCAGAATCTCTTCACGGCTGAACTTCATATAGAACATGAATGGGGACGGATTTGCCTGACGCAGTCTGCGGTATAGGTTGAAAGAATCTCCGGCAAAAGGAGCTGAAAAACGAGTGGATAGAACCACCTGGATACATTCACCTTCTGCGATAAGATCTTTAACTTTTTTAACACCTTCAATATACTTCTCACGTCCTGGAGAAACTGTAGGTTCGCCAACGACAGTCGGTTCGGTTTTGTTGGTGAAATCCTGAGGCGTAAATTCAGGCTCTGCCCCTTCATCTAAAGATAGGAAGCAGCAACGGTGCTTAAGGTGGTCAAACAAAACTGCCCTGCCCGGTAAAACGAGACGGACCTCAGCATCTTTGGCTGGAATTTTATCTGCCAGCTTAGGCTCAAGCATTCCTGCCAATCCGTAACCGAGCGTACCGTATAAACCCCTAGTAAAAGCCGGAAGCGGACCAACTTCATCCTGCGCATCTACATGCAGGGATTTCATAACAGCCCGAAGACCTTCAAGAAAGTCCATACCTGAATACTGGGCAAGCCCTGCCAGACGAGAATCCGCACATTCAACAGAAAGCTTCCCGCGCACAGGAGTCAAAGAAAGTCTAAAATCCCAAGCTATAAGACTGTAACGCCCAAGCCTTCCATCAACCTCAGCACTCTCAAGAAGTATTCCCGGTGCATCCCCAACAAGTCCAAGATAAAGACTGATCGGAGTTTGCACATCAGCCGGCAACCATTTGCCATACTGCGTCAATTCGATTTTCATATATTTACTCCACTTTTTTAATTTTACAGTAAGTGCTCGCTTAAACGAGGCATATAAAAAAAGCCGCATCCTCTAGGAGAATACGGCTTAAAATTTTTTTGATGCTATTCTCCTATTTATTGTCTTCACGCCACCACCAAGATGCGCGTTCGGAAAGAAGATCCATATCTCCAGACGCAGCAAGGCTTAGGAACGAACGAAACAAGCGAATAGCTTCAAGGCTATACTCATTTGCACCAGAAATAGTTACAAAAAGGTCACTGTCCTGTGTCACCATTTTCTTAGCGGCTTCAAGCCTGCGCTTAAAAGATGGAGTCACATACTTTTCAATATTAGGAAGTTCTCTCGCACATGCAAAAAATGCTATGGAGGAACTGAAGTTTAAACTTTGAATCATTGCCATTGCCCGGTCATGCTCTTCTTCTGTAGATTCGAATGCTCCGAAATCTAACCGCTCAAAGAAATCTTTAACCGCTGGCAGCGAAGGTTTGTCTCCATCACGCTCTGCAACAAGAGCAACGGTTGGATCAAAATCAACAGGAATGGTAGGCCCGAACAAAGGATGGGTTCCGACCACAGGGCCGTCATAAGCCCTGATCATCTGCTGCAACGGACGCCCTTTAACAGAGCCTACATCAGAAAGAACCGCGCCTTTCTTCATATGAGGTACAACCATAGGAAGCACATCATCCATAACGGTCACAGGAATACAAAGCAGCACAAAGTCGCTCTTAGGAAGAAGGCGAGCCATCTCTTCCTCGTCAAGAGGCTGGTCAAACCGATGTACGAGAATACCCGCACGCTCGGCTTTCAGGGCTAGAAATCCGCCCATCTGTCCTCTTGAGCCAATTACGGCTATGCTGTGAATTCTGTTAAACTCAGATTCCATTTTAGCAACCATTACCTTTTTTGATTTTATCCCATTCTTTCCAGAAATTCGGGAATGACTTTTTAACGCAATCCGGATCTTCTGCAACAGCTTCAATGCCTGCCAAGCTGAAAATAGCCGTACTCATTGCCAGTCTGTGATCGTCATATGTCGAAAAGACAATTTTTTCACCCTTTTTAAGGGTCCCAGGAATAATTTTTATGAAATCATCACCGACTTCGGCCTTTCCACCTGCTCTAATAACCTCTGTAGCACTTGCATCTAAACGATCACATTCTTTAATTTTCAGATGAGCTACATTAGTTATAGTAGTAGGACCATCTGCAAAAGAAGCAGCAACTGCTACTGTCGGAACTAAATCAGGACAAAGTCCCATGTCTACTTCGATGCCATGAAGTTTTGAGGGAAAAACTGTAACCCCGTTAGAGTCACTTTCGATTTTAGCACCCATAGCTTTCAAAATATCCACAATGGCCCTGTCTCCCTGCAAAGAATCGATAGCTAAACCATCAATTCTAACAGGATGCTGACCAACAGCTCCGGCGGCTAAGAAGTATGATCCATTACTCCAGTCACCCTCAACGCGGCAACTATCGCTTTGATACTTTGAAGGCTGCACAACAAATCTGATCTCGCCAGGTATAACCTGCTCCACCAAGCGCCAATCTGTTTGCACCCACTTGCCATCGCTAATAACTTCTACAGCGAATGAGACACCGAAATCTTCCATCACATTCAGGGTCAAAGCAACATATGGCCACGATACGGCTTTTTTACCGACAACTGTTATTGTTGTGCTCTTTTTCGCATATGGAGCGGCAAGAAGCAAACCGGATAAATACTGGCTGCTTTCCTCAAGAGAAATTTCCATTTCACCGCCGCTGAAACCATCCGACTCAAGTATTACCGGAGGATATCCTTCTTTCTCAGCAAAAGTAACTTTCACACCCTGAGATTCGAGAGCTTTAGTTAATTCACCGATAGGACGATCATGCATGCGGGATGTACCCTGAATGCGAAACTGCCCTTTTCCAGCCCCTGCAATCGCAGTAATGAGCCTGCAAGTTGTTCCAGAATCTCTCATTTCAAGGATAGCAGGTTCTTTATCGCCCCCCTTAGGGCCTCCGCTCATACCTATTACTATAGTAGAGCCGGATTCAACGCTGAATTCTGCCCCCATTGAGGTGAGACAATCCATAGTGCGCTTAATATCATTACTATCTAATGGATCAAGCACCGTTGTAGTCCCTGCGGAAAAAGCGCCCGCAATGAGCGCCCTATGTGACAAAGATTTCGATGAAGGAGCCTTAATTTTAATACATGTATCGGAAGTCATCCGTTTATCCCTGTGTTTTTTTTAAAAGCAGTTGTAAGAACTAAAACTTGCTGCCACCCTGCGAACCGCTAGGATAACTTCCCAGAATTCTAAAAGTAAGACAGCGTTCCTTGAGTTCATCAATAATACTTTCATACTCTTCAGTGCTTAGATCACCTTGAAGATCCACAAAAAACATATACTTCCACTTTTCGCCAAGGAAAGGACGAGATTCAAGTTTGGTCATGTTGATACTTTTGCCCGAAAGGACACCAAGAACACCAACCAATGCACCCGGCTTATCCGGCGTAGTAAAGAGGATAGTTGTTTTATCTCTTTTACCCTCAATACCGGGCTTAGGTCCAATTATTAAAAATCTTGTCCAGTTGTCAGGCAAATCTTCAATTGCTTCGGCAACAACATGAAGGCCAAAAATGTTTGCCAGCTTGATGTTACCCAGAGCTGCACAAGAATCATCTCCATCCGCAACCATTTCAGCAGCTTTTGCTGTAGAATCAACAGACTGAAGAGTCGCATTCGGCAAGTTGGTGCGTAGCCAGCCAGCACATTGCTCTATAGCTTTTGAGTGCGAGTATACAGTCTTGATCTTATCCAGTCCTGAACCTTTAGTAATAAGGCCATGACTAATACGGCTATAAACTTCATCTTGAATGTACACGGGATAACGCATGAATAAATCAACGTTTTGCCCAACTGTCCCTTTGAGTGAATTTTCAAGAGGGATAATACCTAAATCGGCTTCCCCTTTGGAAACTGCGACAAAAATGTCTTCAAAGTTATTTTTAGGGACGAGGTCAGCCTGACGTCCCATATGCTCGAGACCTGCAAAGTACGAAAAGGTTCCTTCAGGCCCTAGATAAACGACCCTTTCAGGCCGCTGCAATCTACGCGAAGAAGAAATGATCTCCCTGTATATACCTTCAAGATGCTCTTCTGGGAGCGGCCCCGGATTTAGATCACTCAACCCTTTAAGAACTTCCTGCTCACGAAAAGGCTTAAAAATCTGATCGGCAGATCCAGCTTTTACTGCCCCGACAGACAAAGAAGCTTCAGCTCTTTTATTAAGAAGATCCAGGATTTGTGTGTCTAGAGTGTCTATTGTTACTCTGAGAACATCTAATTTTTCTTTTTTAGAATCTGGCATTTACTACTAGTCCTCAACGATTTCTTCACTGATACGCATTCCGAAATGACGTCCAGCATCGTCTAAGCGGCATAAAATTTCGTCGCCCGGCTTGATTGTTACTACACTTACAGGCTCACCTGTTGCGCTCACAACTCTGATTGTTTCAGCATTCTGCAAAAACACTTTACCGGTTACAGGCCCTTGCGGGGTAGTAACTTCGGCAGTTATCAGCAGCATTGGTCTGACTTCAACCTTACAGCGACCTACAGTTGCAATAGAAGTTTTACCTTCAGCATCAACTATAAGTACTTCCGTACCGGAAGCCAGCTCCTGAAGGTAAGTTGTGCGATCTCCAGGCATCTGTGCGTAAGCATGAACAGCTCCGGCATTAACACGGAACGGACGAGCTGCAACATAAGGATTGGACTCGGTTTCGCCATGTACCAGAAATGTAAATGCACTGGAATTACCGACCAACATTCCCTGCCCTTTCTTAAGCATGGAAATAGTATCAACACAAACACGGTGCCCAAGTCCTGCGGATTCAATCTTGGTAATCTTAGCTTTCTGTAAATCCATGTGACCCTGACTAAGTTTTAGTTCCGCGACAATTGCTTTCAGCTCATGCGCTGCTTCGGGAAGAACAACAATGGTATCTGCGCCTCGTTCAAGAACTCCTGCGGCAAGAGTTGCACGATCCAAGGATTCAACTTCAAGGGCAAGCTTATCGACCTGTGCAAGAATGTTTTCAACCGGGATAATTTCCCAGCCCTTAGCAAGACAAACTTCGGTGCCATCTTTGGAAAGGTCGATGGCAATGTCTTCATCACTCTTCTGATTTATCGCAACAAGCGGCATTTCTTCAGGAGTAATAACAACAACTCTGCCAAGTTCAGTGATCGCATCCTTATGCTCAGGCTCAGCGAGAACGGCGTCTACGCCGGACTCGAGAGCAATAGTCAAAAGATTTTTATCGAACGGTATTGCTTTGTATACTATCTTTTTCATCTTAATTTCCAATTATGTTATTCGCCGATGTATTTAAGAGCAGCTTCAACAGTTTCATCCTGATGAACAACTTTGCTAAGGGCTTCTACCAGTCTTACGCGGTTCTTATGCTGAAAGACATTACGTCCAACGGAAAGACCGGAGCCACCTGCGCTAATGGAGTCTGAAACCATCTGAAGGAAAGACTGGGTTGAATCAAGCTTAGGGCCACCTGCAATAACAACCGGAATACAAACACCATCAACAACACGCCCGAAAGTTTCAGGATCACCAGTGTAAGAAACTTTAACGATATCTGCGCCAAGTTCTTCACCAACACGGGCACAATGAGCAACTATTTCAGGATCGAACTCATCTTTAATTTTAGGCCCACGAGCGTAAACCATTGCGAGAATAGGCATTCCCCAACTGGTCGCTTTGTCAGAGACTTCACCGAGATCACGAAGCATCTGCATTTCAGTTTCGTCACCTAGGTTAACGTGGACACTTACAGCGTCAGCACCGCGGCGAAGAGCATCTTCAACAGTACCTACAAGGATTTTAGCATTTGGAGTGGGGGAAAGTGAAGTGCTTGCAGAAAGATGAACAATAAGACCACAATCCTGTCCTTCGCTACGATGTCCGCAACGAACAAGGCCTCTGTGCCCAAGAACGGCATTGGCTCCGCCAGCTACCATATCATCAACAGCATTACGCATATTTTCAAGTCCAGCTATTGGACCAACACTAACACCGTGGTCCATAGGGACGATTATTGTTCTTTCAGTTGCTCTATTGAAAATTCTTTCAAGTCTAATCTTTTTACCAACATCCATTTTACTTCTCCGGTAGTTTTGCCTTTATATAAGAACCGCTGCCAGTGGCGGCCTCAAATCAAAAAAAAGGGCCGCCGGCGAATTATCGCCTGCGGCCCTTTGTAGAGGTAGTTTGTTAAGAAATTTCTATTTTCTCACGAGCAAACCTCAACGCGACCACAAGCGTAGGTGCACCAAAAATAAAAGAAATAGAAATATGAGAGGCTGGCGCCTGTGGTGGTTGTTAAAGTCTGCATGGGCATTAAGTAACCACCACTGCAAAAAAGAGTCAACAACTTTCTTTATTTTTCTACCATCATTAATATAATAGACACTTATTGTTAATCCTACCCTACTTTAAAAAGATACCCCTCGTCACTTATTACCTTTTTGTCAATAACGGGCTATAAATAGTATACAAAAAAGTTCATTAATACAATTTTGTAAGAGACTATTTGCGCGCGTTTACATAAAACACAATTAATACAGACACTTATGCAGTTGGCACGGTAAATGCTTAGAGAATAGCATCCTTAAAGCAATTTACACCCCGAAGGAGGAGGAACTTATGACTTTCAAATTTCCATCAATTAACCGTAAGGTATCGGCTGTCGCAGCCATGCTAATGGTAGCTGCACCAACTGCAGCCTTCGCTGGCGAAGAGTATTTGACTCAGACCCATGCCAACATTTTATGGACACTTATTGCAGCCATACTAGTTATGTTCATGCAGGCTGGTTTCGCATGTGTTGAAGCAGGATTTACCCGCAGTAAAAGCGCCGGTAATATCCTTATGAAAAACTTTCTTGATTTTGCAGCAGGATCAATCATCTTTTTCCTATTCGGATTTGCGCTGATGTTCGGTCTTGATGCAGGTGGATTCATCGGAACTTCCGGTTTCGGCCTTGAAGGCGTCAATCTAGTTAACGCTGACGGACAGTGGACTCTTACTTTCTGGTTCTTCCAGTCCGTATTTGCCGCAACAGCAGCAACAATTGTTTCTGGTGGTATCGCAGAACGCACCAAATTTAGTGGCTACATCCTTGTAACCATGATCGTAACCGGACTGATCTACCCTATTTCAGGTCACTGGGCATGGGGAAGTCTATGGCTTGGCGACGCTGGCTCAGGTTGGCTCGAAGGGCTCGGATTCATGGACTTCGCAGGATCAACAGTTGTTCACTCCGTAGGTGGCTGGATCGCTCTTGCAGGGGCTATCGTTCTCGGACCACGCATCGGTAAATACACACCAGATGGAAAAGCAAAAGCTATCCCAGGTCACAACATCCCAATGGCTGCACTTGGTGTATTCATCCTCTGGTTCGGTTGGTTCGGATTCAACCCGGGTTCCACAACAACTGCAGACGGCTCTATCGGTCTTATCGCAGTAGTAACAAGCCTCTCCGCTTGTGCAGGAACACTCGGAGCAATGTTCACATCATGGTTCAGATACGGAAAACCAGATATTTCCATGACTTGTAACGGAGCATTAGCAGGACTCGTAGGTATCACCGCAGCTTGTGCAACAGTATCTCCTGCAGCATCCATTATCATCGGCCTTATCGCTGGTATCCTAGTAGTTCTATCCATTGAATTTATCGACAAAATACTCAAAATTGATGATCCAGTTGGTGCAGTATCAGTTCACGGTGTATGTGGAGCATGGGGAACACTAGCTTGTGGACTATTCACAACACCTGTTCTTAACGACGGAGTAGGCGGACTGTTCTACGGCGGTGGATTCGCACTTGTAACCCCACAGCTCATCGGTATCGGAGCATGTTTCGTCTGGGCATTCGGTGCAGGCCTCATAGCTTTCGCTCTTGCTAAGGCAACCATCGGAATCAGAGTAACAGCTGAAGAAGAAATGAAAGGCCTCGACATAGCTGAACACGGCTCTGAATCATACAGCGGCTTCCAGATCTTCACCAACGAATAGTCACACTAGACGAGGATAATTAAATGAAACTCATTATTGCATATACACGGCCCGAGTGTCTGACTCCAATTAAACAGGCTCTTTACGCAAAAGGAATCTATACCATGTCAGTAACCAACATCCTTGGTTCAGGACGAGGCGCAGGATTCACAGAGACCTATCGCGGAGTTGTAATGGAAGTTAACCTTCTCAAAAAAGTTCGCCTCGAAATAGGACTTGCAGAAGAAAAAGTTGAAGACGCAGTAGATGCCATCAAAACAGGTGCTCATACTGGTAAAGAAGGCGACGGAGTTATCTTCGTACAGGATCTGCCTAGAACTATCAGAATCAGGACTGGCGAAGAAGCGCTTTAAATCAAAAAAATCTAGCCGGACTTTCATCCACGAAAGAAAGTCCGGCATTAAACAATTCCCGATGACCACCCACATCGGGCCACCCTCCGGCCGAAAGGGATTTACTTCCTTTCGGCCGGCCCTTAAAGTTCACTCTTATGTACAGCAAATCAAAAATATCAATTCACGAAATCATTGAACGAGAATGTCTGGCAACCATGTTTCAGCCGCTCATTTCAATGAACAGAAAATCAGTAATCGGTTATGAAGCCCTCACCAGAGGTGTCAATCCATATACTGAAGAAGTAATCTCTCCTCTTGATTTATTCTCGATGTGTGAGGATGTAGAGACTCTGACCAAACTAGACCGAGCATGCAGAAGGAAAGCCTTTAAAACTTTCGCCCCCATATTTCACAAGGACCGTTCTCTAATCCTATCCGTAAATGTTGACGCGGGAGTACTTGGAGAGAATACACTAAGTCTGGGCACTACAAAGAATATGATTAATGAATTCGGCATTACAGCGAACAACATTGTCATAGAAGTTATTGAATCCAAAGCCGGTAATGATGACGTCCTCAACCGCTTTGTTGCAAACTGCCGCAGACAGGGATTTCTCATTGCCTTAGATGATATTGGTACAGGCCACTCAAATCTGGACCGCATACCAGCACTAAAGCCAGACATCATTAAGATAGACCGCTCTCTTATTAAAGATATCGACACAAAATTTCACAACTACGAAGTCACACGTTCGCTCATTAATCTTGCTGAAAGAACAGGTACTCTGCCCCTCGCAGAAGGTGTTGAAACAACTCAGGAAGCATTAACCCTTATGCGCCTCGGAATAGACGTCTTCCAGGGGTACTATTTCGGCAAGCCCATGAATGTTGATAATGTAGAAAAAGATCACACTGCGCCCATAAAATCTATAGCGTCGCGCTTCAAAACTCACATGATGGAAAAGCTGGCCTTAAAAAAAGAACGCGATAAAAATTACAAACGCCTTGCAAAACAGCTTAAAAGCGCTCTCCTCACCGAGAAAGATATTAATTTCGATTCAATTCTATCTTCTTTTATAGATGAGAACAGTAATATTGAGTGTGCATATATCTTAAATGAGAGTGGCAAACAGGTATCGCAGACTATATGCAATCCATTCAGACTTAGAGAAAATAGAAGACTAATCTATCAGCCTGCCCCTGTTGGAGCAGACCACTCTCTTAAGGAATACTATTTAAATATTCGCTCCGGCAAAGCGTGGCACACAACCTGCCCGTATATATCCCTTGCCTCGGGTAATACGTGCATAACAGTTTCAACAAAACTTGGATGCGGAGAAGATAGTAAAGTGCTCTGCATAGACATCAGTACTCATATTAACGAGTAGTTATTATTTTAATTTTCAAATAAAGACTTTTCAAGTTCATCAAGTTCAGAGTACAAATTCAGTTAGCGTAATCTATTCTTTTTACTCTGGATTTAAATAATGAACACCCGTACCCGCGAGGGTCTTTTTTTTGCTGCCGCCACATTTATCATGTGGGGCCTTCTTCCCATCTACTGGAAGGCCTTAAAAGAAGTCGCCCCGCTCGAGCTTATCTGTCACCGCATTGTGTGGTCCTTTTTCTTTCTGGCCTTTGTCGTTACAGCCAAAAAAAGCTGGGGTGAAATCCTTACTGCCCTCAAAGATCCTAAGGGCAAAATACTACTCGCCGCCAGCAGCTCGTTAATCGCAGTGAACTGGTATACTTTCATCTGGTCGGTAAGCAACAATCATGTTGTTGAAGCCAGCCTAGGCTATTACATCAACCCCCTCGTAAATGTTCTTTTGGGCTTCATCGTCATGGGCGACAAGCTTAACAGGTTGCAAGCAACCGCAATTGGTTTCGCCATCGCGGGGGTTCTCTACTCTGTCATAGATCTTGGGAGATTCCCTTATATTGCATTAACTTTAGCTGTAAGTTTCGGACTTTACGGACTTGTCCGCAAAGTTATGAAGGTCGAATCTATTCCAGGGCTATTTATTGAAACGACAATATTGCTCCCGCTTGCCGGAGGTTATCTGCTATGGCTAAATAGCCAGGGCACTCTCAGTTTCGGCACCATAGGATTAGAGGAAACGACCCTCCTTCTTGGCGCGGGAGTCGTAACATCTATACCTCTCATTTGCTTTGCCAACGCAGCAAGGCGCTTAAAACTCATGACTCTGGGTATGTTCCAATATCTTTCACCGACATTAATGCTCCTGCTCGGCGTATTTATGTACGACGAACCGTTTAGCGAGGCTCGTCTAGTTACGTTCTGTTTCATTTGGATTGGAATTGCCATTTACCTTTATGACGGTATCCATAAACATATGAACTCGGCTCAAAAAGCAAAATAGTACTCGCCCATTGACCCCTCAGGTCATTGTGATAAAAAGAATTAAAGATTAACAAAAATTACACGTATCTGAGGTTTTACATCCTTCAGATTTCCTTTATGTTGTAGCATCAGATTTGAACATTTATACAAAACAGACTTATATTTTTACATGCAAATCCTCAGGAGAAAACGATGAAATACCGTTTGGAACATGACTGTATTGGAGAAATGAACGTTCCCGAAGACGCTTTATATGGAGTGCAAACTCTTAGAGCGGCTGAGAACTTTAAAATAACTGGAATCCCAATTTCTCACTATCCGCAAATTGTTAATGCACTAGCCTACATCAAAAAAGCTGCCGCGATTACCAACAATGAGCTGGGGAAGCTTGAAGATGACAAAACAAAAGCAATAGTATTTGCGTCCGACGAGCTACTGAGCGGCAAATACCATGATCAGTTTATAGTAGACATTATTCAAGGCGGGGCCGGAACTTCAACCAACATGAACGCAAACGAAGTTATTGCGAATGTCGGGCTTGAATTTCTAGGGCACAAAAAAGCTGAGTACGAGAACTTGCACCCTAACATTCACGTAAACATGGCGCAGTCCACAAATGATGTTTACCCCACATGTTTAAGGCTTGCACTTCTTGAAAAGATGAACCTGCTCATCAGTGCGATGGAATATTTACAAAAAAGTTTTGCAGCCAAAGGTGATGAATTTTCACACATCATGAAAATGGGAAGAACCCAGCTTCAAGATGCAGTTCCCATGACTCTAGGACAGGAATTCACATCATACTCCATTATGATTGGCGAAGATATTTTGAGAGTTCGTGAAGCAAAAGACCTCATTTGCGAGATTAATATGGGCGGGACTGCTATCGGAACGGGCCTCAACGCTCCTCCGCAATACGCTGAAAAAGTTACCGATAAACTTAAAGAACTTACTGGTTTCGAATTAACCCTAGCCCCTGACCTTATTGAAGCCACACAGGATACGGGAGCCTATGTTCAGCTTTCGGGCGTTCTTAAGCGCGTTGCTGTTAAAATTTCAAAAATTTGCAATGACCTTCGACTCCTCTCTTCCGGCCCTCGCTGTGGATTAAATGAGATTAACCTGCCGCGTATGGCCCCGGGCTCCTCAATTATGCCGGGCAAAGTTAATCCAATTATCCCCGAAGTGGTTAACCAGATTGCTTTCACCGTTATCGGCGGCGATGTAACCGTAACTATGGCAGCTGAAGCCGGACAGCTTGAGCTTAACGTCATGGAACCTGTTATTACTGCCAGCTTGCTAAATTCACTGACCATTATGCGAAGAGGATTCAGAACCTTAGCGGACAAATGTGTGTCCGGTATAACTGCAAACGAAGACGTATGCAGAGGATATGTTGAGAACAGCATAGGACTGGTAACAGCCTTAAATCCATACATCGGCTATGAAAAATCTACTGAAGTCGCAAACGAGGCCCTGAATACAGGTGGATCGGTTTACGACATTGTTATCAAGAAGGGGTACATGACCAAAGAAGATTTGGATAAAGCCCTCTCTCCTGAAAGCATGATTCATTCACATCCACTGACACTGGAACCACCTTGCTGCTAATTTTATAGAAAGGGTTGCAATTCTTTAGAGTTGCAACCCTTAATTATGCCATTCAAACTTGACTCGTCAATCTTACAGGAGACCTGAATGTCTGACAAAAAATCCGTATCCGCAATGACAATGATGTTTGTTGTTGTTGGTAATATGCTCGGGGCAGGAATACTGGCAATTCCTGTTAATCTATGTGCGGCGGGCCTATATCCGGCAATTGCGGCAACACTGGTTATGTGGGTGCTGATGACCTATACAGCTCTCATTTATGCAGGACAAAAAAGCTTAACCTACAACGAACATGCGGACCTACCTACATTCTTTCACGAAGAACTAGGGTCAATCGGAAAATGGGTTAGCATCGTTGCAAATATGATCGTTCTATATGGGGTACTTGTAGCTTATCTGGCTGGAATTTCCGCGATCATAATGAGTTTGCAATCAACGGTATCAATGTCCGTTGTAATGATTATTTATTTCATCGTAGTTACAAGCATGACAGCTTTCGGCATGACAATGATGAAAAAATGTACCCCCGCCATGGTTATCACCATGTGGATTACCTTTGGAATGCTCGTTTTCATGGTTGTACCCGATGTCACGGCTACAAATCTCGAGCACTTTGATTGGAGCTACGTCCCAGCCGGGTTGCCCGTTCTGTTAATGGCTTTCCATTTCCACAATATCATTCCAAGTATCTGTCGTACGCTTGATCATGACGCAAAAAAGATCAAGACAGCAATCATAGGTGGTACCACCATCGGAATGCTTATGAATATGACTTGGCTGTTTGTTGTTCTGGGAGCTGTTCCGCTATCATCACCTAACGGAGTTGATCTTATTTCAGCCTTTGCTAAAAATCAGCCCGCAACGATCCCACTTGAACAATTGCTTAAAACTCCGGCATTTACTTATGTGGCACTAGTTTTTGCGCTGGTCGCTATGTCGACAGCGTTTATGGCAAATGGAACGGCTCTTATGAGTTTCATACGAGATTTAACTGCCACCTACATGGGAACAAAGAATAAATCACTAGTCTGGTGTTTATCCTTTATACCACCACTTCTAGTTGCTCTCATTTATCCGGACATTTTCCTTGTCGCCATCAACATGGTTGGCGGAGTCGGAGAATGTATTATCTTCGGAATTCTGCCAGGATTCATTGTCTGGAAATATTCCGCACCTGGAAGTTTCAAAAGGATGACGGGCATCGCCTTGATCGTCTGTTTCAGCGCAGTCCTACTCATTGAGCTTGGACAGGAAACAGGCCTGCTTCACCTCAGCCCGAACGTAGAGTACTGGACTCATCCTCTCCGCAATAGAGCTCCTTAATAAGTCACTATTAATAAAGCTTAAACAACTCTCGCTAATAAAGCACATCGATAAGAGCACACTAAAAGGCCCCTTGCAGAACTATACTGCAAGGGGCCTTTTACTTATGTTCATATGCTCAAACAATTTAAGTGCGAGATTCTGGCAATTACGACTGTTTATTGTTTGGATTACAACTCCAGACGACTTAAGTAATGATTACTTATTGTCCAAACAATCTCGATTCCAGAGCGTCAAAAGTTAATTTTTCTTAAAACTCAACCTTGCTTTTAACCTTCCACTCACCAAGCTCTCTTTTAAGAGTATACAACGAGTTTTCAGTAACTAGATTATCTCTAAGATCAAATATCACGGTGTAATCACCCTTCACCCAAAGTTCAATTTCTGTCGGCGTATGAGTTCTAAAATTATAGCGCAGGCCTGAGGTAGAAACGATTGCGTTCTGATATTTTTCCAATACACCCCGCTTATCCAACATTGCTCTGAAACTTTCAAAATATGAACTTTCACGTAAAAACTGGGCCTCGACAAACATACGCGGATACTCTTCACTGATAGTAACAAAAGCCGTGTAAAACTTATCAAAAAAAGCTTCTACTTCAGCCCGTAAAATTCTTTCCTGCTCTAATTTTTCCAACTTTTCTGCAAGCAGTTCTCTTTGCTTGGGAGTTAGGTAAGGCTCTTTAACCAAGACTTTTTTGCTTATAACTAAAGCCGCCAGTTCTTGCGTGGAAGGATCGTGATACTCAACTAAAATTTCAGAAAAACCTGCAACACTATTGGTTGCGTTTGAATGCACAGAATCAATCGTAAGCTCAAGGCTTTTAGTAATACACTTTACAGCTTCAATCTTCTGCATTTTATCGGTATCTTTGAGGTTTACCGACTGCCGATGCACTCCGCCGAAGGAAACCCGCACACCCTTAACTTTGGCAACCTGAAAATCAGCACTTTCCGAATCTAAACCGTTCCGAAAAACCACAGAATCAACAACAACATTATTCGGAAAAACAAACTGAACCCACTGCCCCGCACCATTGCCATCAACATTTTCCAGCCAGCCAGTCGATTCATCCCCATCAGAAAGAGCACTCGCATTGAACAAACTTGAACCAGCTTGCGGAACAAATGAAGACACTTTCATTTGCACAGCCTCAGCATGACATAAGCTAGGAATTGCCATCAAGATGGCTATAAGAAGAAATAATTTGCGAATCATATTTAAGCTCCAGAGGAAGATTCAAACATAGAAAGAACTAGCTTAAGCTAGACCATGAATGAAGAAAACGGCAAGGCCAAAAAAAACGCCCGTTTCCCTTGGGGGAAACGGGCGTAAAGAGCAGAATCTGCTTATATCTGGATACTACCAGCGTGGGCGTTCTGCGCGAGGCTTAGCTTCGTTAACCTTTAGGTTACGACCGTCGAAATCTTTACCGTCAAGAGCATCGATAGCTTCGAGAGCACCAGAATCGTCCATTTCGACGAAACCGAAACCGCGTGGGCGGCCTGTTTCTCTATCTTCGATAAGTTTAACAGAAATGACTTCGCCGAAAGCTTCAAATGCTGCGCGGACGTCGTCTTCACTAGCGGACCAGGGCAAGTTGCCTACATAGATGTTCTTAGACATTCAATATTCTCCATAAAAAGTAATGATGCATGGCACTCATGTGCCACAGATATAAACCAAGGACAGCATACAAGATGCGTAACTGCTCCTTGATATATCTGTCGTAATCGAAATCGGCGCCTTCACGGAGGTCGCCAATGCAATAGGTTTGACTTTGACCTACCGTCAGAAAAAAGTCAACACAAATTATTATGAAATTAAGACTAACTTCATATAACACTCGAAAATACACGCAAGACCTTGATATGACTAGCGTTTAGTACGAACGGGAGCTTTAGTTGTGCGTCTGCGAGTAGGTGCAGCAGGACGCCTTTTATCAGAGCCGTAAGTTTTTTTATGCTTAGCAGGAGCTGGTCCTCTACGATCCATTCCCGGCACACTTTTGAGAGGCTGATCGTAATCAAACTCTTCCACTTTGCGACGGTCAATCTGTCTGCCCACAATTTTCTCGATCTCACGCATCAAGCGTTCATCTTCTTTTGTTACGAGACTAAGAGCCATACCACTACGTCCAGCACGGCCTGTACGACCAATACGGTGAGTGTAAGTTTCAGCAGTATCAGGCACATCGAAGTTGATAACGTGAGTAATGCGATCACAGTCAATACCGCGAGCTGCGATATCGGTAGCAACCATCACTTTGAAAGTACCGTCTTTAAAGCCATCAAGCGCGCGCTGACGCTGATTCTGACTCATATTACCCTGCAAAAATGTTGCTTCATGACCACGAAAGCTAAGCTTTCTAGCCAAGTTTTTAGCACGATGCTTTGTACGAGTAAAAATGAGCATGCTGTCATATTTAGTTACGTCCAGCAAAGCTTCCAAAAGGCCGACTTTAAGCTGAGGATGAACAGGGTAGAAAGTATGCCCAACGCTTGTAGCAGGAGCAGTATTCGCAACCTGAACAGTTGCTGGGTTAACAAGAATCTTCCCAGCAAGCTCTCTAATATCATGCGGCATAGTCGCTGAGAACAACAAGTTCTGGCGAGTAGCAGGGAGACGAGCAAGAATACGTTTGATGTCAGGCATGAAACCCATATCAAGCATACGGTCAGCTTCGTCGAGAACCAAAGTATCGACCTGATCAAGTTTAAGTACACCTTGATTAAGAAGGTCAATAAGTCTGCCGGGACAAGCTACAATAACGGTAGCTTTGTTCGCGGCCTTAATCTGAGGATTGGCGCCGACGCCTCCGAATACAGCTGCGCTGCGGATGCCGGTCTGTTTTCCAAGAGAAATAAAATTTTCGTGAATCTGCAAAGCTAGTTCACGTGTAGGAGCAAGCACCAATGTGCGGCAAGGCCCCTGCTTAGGAGCGTTACTAGTAAGCAAGCGCTGCAAAATAGGAAGTGCAAAAGCAGCTGTCTTTCCTGTTCCTGTCTGAGCAAGGCCCATAACATCACGGCCGCTTAAAACTTCAGGGATAGCGCGCACTTGAATTGGAGTAGGAATCGTATAGCCGCAACCGATGATGCCAGTGACAATGCGCTGGTCAAAAGAAAAAGAATCAAAATTCACAAGTAAATCCTGGTGTGAAAGGGAATTATATAACGACGGCGCGTGACAGCGGTCGTAATCCGATTATTTCGGAGGGTATTTATCTGAGGCTCTGGAACATGAATTTGATCGTAATCCGGCGTATGTGCGGAGTAGGTTTGCCAAAGGATGGCAAAGAGGATTTCCGTGAGTCCAGTCACGCTGAGGTGTGGGTTATTTACTCACTCTACTGAAAAAGTAAAGACATATTTATAAAAAAAATAAAATAAGGCCCACTCGAATTAACTTTTATCATAACTGATATCAGCTTCAACGAATGGGCCTTTTTAATTCAATACACTAAAAAATAAGGTTAAATTAATCGCCTTACTTTAGTAACGGTAGTGATTCGGCTTGTATGGACCAGCAACATCAACGTTGATGTAGTCAGCCTGTTCTTTAGAAAGAACTTCAAGCTCAACGCCAAGACGAGCAAGATGCAACCGAGCAACTTCTTCATCAAGTTTTTTAGGCAGAATCATAACAGTCGGCTCATATGTGTTCTGAGCAAGGTCAATCTGAGCAAGAACCTGGTTAGTGAAGCTGTTACTCATAACAAAGCTAGGATGACCTGTTGCACAACCAAGGTTAACCAAACGTCCTTCAGCAAGAACGATTACAGATTTGCCGGACTTGAGAGTCCATTTATCAACCTGTGGTTTAACTTCAAGCTTCACAGCTTTAGAGTCAACTTCGAGATAGCTCATTTCGATTTCGTTATCGAAGTGACCGATGTTACAAATGATAGCTTCATCTTTCATCAGTTCAATGTCTTTGCCTGTGATAACGTGGTAGTTACCTGTGCAAGTAACAAAGATATCACCGCGCTCAACAGCTTTCGCCATTGGAGCAACTTCGAATCCTTCCATAGCCGCCTGAAGCGCACAGATAGGATCAACTTCAGTAACGATAACACGAGCACCGAAACCGCGCATGGACTGAGCACAACCTTTACCAACATCACCGTAACCGATGACAACAACGATCTTACCAGCGATCATAACGTCAGTAGCACGTTTGATTCCGTCAGCAAGAGACTCGCGGCAACCGTAGAGGTTGTCGAACTTGGATTTAGTAACAGAGTCATTAACATTGATAGCAGGGAAAAGAAGTTCGCCAGCTTCAAGCATCTGGTAAAGACGGTGAACACCAGTAGTTGTTTCTTCAGAAACGCCCTGAACTTTCTTAGCGATGTCTGTCCATTTAGTTGGATTTTCAGCAACAGAAGCCTTCAAACGGTCGATAACCATCTGAAATTCTTTGTTGTCATATTTCTTCTCAAGAATGGAAGGATCTTTTTCAGCCTGAACACCTTTGTGGATCATGAGAGTAGCGTCGCCACCGTCATCAACGATAAGGTCAGGACCGGAACCGTCAGGCCATGTCAAAGCCTGCTCTGTACACCACCAGAATTCTTCAAGAGTTTCGCCCTTCCAAGCGAAAACTTTAGAAGTTCCGTTTGCTGCGATAGCTGCTGCCGCGTGATCCTGAGTGGAGAAAATATTACAAGAAGCCCAACGCAGATCAGCGCCGAGCTCTGTAAGGGTTTCGATAAGCATTGCAGTCTGGATAGTCATGTGCAGGCTGCCCATGATTTTTAGACCTTTAAGAGGCTTTTCTTTACCATACTTTTCACGCAGGGACATAAGACCCGGCATTTCGCGCTCGGAAAGCTGCATTTCTTTGTTACCCCAATCGGCAAGAGACATATCCGCTACTTTATTATCCATTTTAGGATCTAATTTAATCATTACAAACTCCATTTTTTTGTAGGCTAATACCCACTATTTTTTTTCAGAAACGCAAACCAAAACCGTAAGACCTTCTTTTACAGGGAAACGATGAGTTTTTATTGAACCGAGACCGGCCTCATCCATCCACCCACGAAGCTCTTCCTCAGTAAAACCTAATCTGCGATCACCGAATTCTGTCCGCATCTTCTCATTTGAGTGCATCACAAAATCAGCCACCACCAGCCTGCCTCCGCTCGATAAAGCCCTTGCCGCCTCGGCAACAGCTTTATCAGGATTCGGCAAATGGTGAAGCACCATCGAAATGACCGCGAAATCTGCTTCCCAGTCCCGAAGCGGCAAATGTGTAAGTTCGCCGATACGAAGACTCACTCCTGGATTTTCGCCTATCCTATTAGATGCAAGTTCAAGCATCTTACGGGAGCTATCCACACCGATAACGGATTTACACTTAGAAAGCATGTCTCCGAGCAAAGATCCGTTACCACACCCAAGGTCCACACCCACCGCGCAGTCGTTCATAAAGCTAAGCACTTCGGAATTAAGGTTGAAATCTCCAAAAACTTCGCGCTGTAAACGTTCCCAGTCTTCAGCAATTTCATCAAAAAACCTACGTGTTTCCAGATTACGCTCAGCTAAAACTTCAACCACCCTTCGCTTATCTGCTAAAACCTCATCTTCATTTTCAATCAGCCAGCTAATTGAATCTGAAAAACGCAAACCCGCGCCGGACTGAGCTAGTCTGTAAAAATTCCATAACCCTTCGCGCCTTGATTCAAGCAATCCGCTCTCATGAAGAATTTTGAGATGACGGGAAACACGCGGCTGAGACATCCCTAGAACCTGGACGACCTCACCGACGTTAAGCTCGTTATCGCGGAGCATAGCTAAAAGCCGCACTCGTATCTCATCTGATAACGCTTTGCTGAATTTAATAATTTCCATCAAGACCCTCGCCCTAGGGCGACATAAGAAGTGGCTATATAAAAACATCTTTATATAACGATATAAACACTGCCTATCCTCCAAAATTAATATCGTCAAGATTAAAAAACTCCATTAGTGGATTTATTCAAGCGCCCCATTTGAGTAACATCACAGGGTAATTTTAGGAATTGCTAGCGCTTCACACAGTTATAGACAGATAAAATATTTACATAAACGGAACCCTTTGCAATTAGCCTTTTAGATGTATATAGTAACAAATTGAACAAACGCATTTTATCAAACTTCAATTATGGCTAAAAAAACTAAATATACAGGACCTAAAAAAAGGTTCTTCCACCCCCGCCAGCGCTCACTATGCACCGTAGGTGAAGCTATGACGGAGTTTGTTTCTACCCTCGACGGTAAAAACAAACTCAGGCTTGCCAAGCTATGGAAGGCATGGCCGGACCTGATGGGGGAACTTGCGGAGTTCGCCAAACCACTGGGACATCGCAAGACTACATTGATTCTCGCAGCAGAGGATTCTGTTGCCGCGCAGGAGCTCACATACTTCGCTCCAGAGATTTTATTGAGAATTAATTCGTTTTTTGGTGAAGAAGTCTTTGACAAGGTGCTATTCGAGCTGTTAAACGGCAGGGTTCCATTGGGTGGGTACGAATTACAGCGAACTCACTTCCAAAGAGCCAAGATCAAAAGTCCCGGAAACATTGGCGGGATGAAAGACAAATTTGATCCAGAATCGGCGGTCGGCAGATGTTATCTGAAGTACGTCCGTCTATTTGAAAAATCATAAGATTTCACGGCCGGAGACGGCCCCAAGGAGAATATCATGAGCGAAGACAAAATTACTTTAGAAGGCCTAGCACTTAAGAAGCCTCTCGACAAAATGACCACTAAAGAACTCCGCGAGATATGCATCAACAAGATGCCTTTGATCGCTGGTGTATCCGGAATGGACAAAGCAACTATCATCACCAACGTTAAAGAATTTCTCGGAATCGTTGAAGAAGAAGGCGCAGTATCCCCTTACAAAGATCAGATCTTTACTATTAAGAGCCAGATCAAAACTATGCGTGAAGATAAAGTTAAGGCTGAATCCCGCAAGGATCGCGACCTTATCCGTCGTAAAATCAACAAACTGAAAAAACGCACTCGCGCAATGGCGAAAGCAGTTTAATCTTATTTTCAAAATATTTGAAGATAACTGTTGACAGACTGAGAGATTCCAAATAAACACTCATTTCTGTTGCAGGGACATCGTTCAATTGGCAGGACAGCGGATTCTGATTCCGTCAATCAAGGTTCGAGTCCTTGTGTCCCTGCCAGCAACACTTTTTTGATTAATGCGTCCCCATCGTCTAGCCTGGCCTAGGACACCGGCCTTTCACGCCGGCGACAGGGGTTCAAATCCCCTTGGGGACGCCAATCAAAAAACAGTGAGACTCGCTAAAGCCAATAGAGTCGTGCTGGCTGCAACAACATAACTTGCTTCATTTACGCGATCAGGCTCGCAGAAGTAAGTACGATTTTTAGATGCGTCCCCATCGTCTAGCCTGGCCCAGGACACCGGCCTTTCACGCCGGCGACAGGGGTTCAAATCCCCTTGGGGACGCCACGAATTTGAAAAAGGACTGAATCGAAAGATTCAGTCCTTTCTTCGTTTTTAGGCTCAACAGATGTTGCTCATACAGAAGCCAAACAGAGCTTGTAGGAGCTATAAGTTTCCCAGTAGCAAGCCTATACTCACATAAGACAAAAAAACGCTGTATTCACCCTTACAGCGACCTAAGCAACATTTTCAACCAACTACTCATATGGACAAAGACAACGTCTTACAACCCGTATTTCAAACGCAAGTAACAGACTTAGTTCATTAGACAATCAATACTTCAACATTTTTTAATTTTTGTTCGATAAGTTGTTGACAGAACAATCCTTTCCACATAGAACCACTTTCGTTGCAGGGACATCGTTCAATTGGCAGGACAGCGGATTCTGATTCCGTCAATCAAGGTTCGAGTCCTTGTGTCCCTGCCACACAAATTTTTTTTAGATGCGTCCCCATCGTCTAGCCTGGCCTAGGACACCGGCCTTTCACGCCGGCGACAGGGGTTCAAATCCCCTTGGGGACGCCACTAAAAGAGAAAAAGCCTTACGTTACAAACGTAAGGCTTTTTCTCTTTTGTATGTCCCCACATAAAAAGTATCTAAAACTGAGTCCTTATTTAAGCGCGTGTACCGCCCCACCATGTGTGACAAATCTCACCATCCCATCACGATCCACCAAAATAGCTCGCGGCACCTCATCCACCTTCCTGACCATCTGCACCTTGCCATCAGGAGTAGCCCTGAAAAGACGTTTACTGGTGTGTGACATCACATACACAGAATTATCAGGTGCAGCCGCCATGCCGCAAATATAGCCGAACCCATCCGCAAGAAGCTGCTTCTCATTATCGGCGTATACAACATACACCTTCCCTTCCGCCTGCTCCGCAATGAAATGACATTTCTTCCCAGTTGCAACCAACATCCCGCTCTTGACCTCATCAACACCTGCTAAAGCAAAAGATGCGCACGCAATCACAAACATACATGATACTACGCAGCAAACCATCACCCTTGAAATTTTAAAAGTCATAATGACCTCCTTGCTGTTTCATATGTTATATGGCAGGTTATCATACAAATCCAATACCATTTAACGCCTTAACAATACCCAAAAGGTATCATATGAGAATGCGCCAATTACGCTACTTTGAAGCTGTAGCGGAAGAACTGCACTTTGGAAGAGCTGCTGAACGTTTACACATACAGCAACCTCCGCTCAGTAGACAGATTCAAAAATTAGAAGAAGATTTAGGTGTGCAACTGTTCGATCGTACGAATCGGAAGGTTGAACTTACCGACGCTGGTAAATATTTTCTAGGTGAAGCAAAAGCAATTCTGAAATCAATGTTGCGAGCAAGATCCACTCTTCAAGCTATGGGTGACGGTACAGCAGGAAAACTTCATGTGAGTTTTGTATATCTAGTACTCTCCTCAGCTTTTCCAGATATTGTGGGAGATTTCATGAAGAAATATCCACAAGTCGAAGTTGTTTTGCACGATGAATCCAGTCATCAACAAATTGAAGGAGTGCTCGAAGGATCTCGTCATGTGGGATTTGTCACTCGTAGTACTTTAGACACCAAAGAATTATCGGACATTGTCGTGCAAAGGACTTCTTCTTGTGCGGCTATTCCATCAAATCACCCACTTGCAAAAAAAAAGATGGTAACTCTCAAAGATTTATCCGAAATCCCTTACATATGCAGCCGAGAGTCTTATTGTAAAATGCGGGTTAAAGAGGTTCAAAGACGATTTAGCGAAGAAGGCCTCGAACTAAAATTGGGGATGCAGTATAAGCGAAAGCACACTGGCACAGTTTTCGTGGCAGCCGGGCTAGGCTGGACCTTCGTAAACTGTGATTCAGAGCATATCATTCCTGATGGAGTAGCTCTAAAACATATAGAGGATGATACTTCTCAGCTGGAAGTTGCAATGATTTGGGATCCGAATAGAGTCACCCCGCTGATACAGAATTTCCTTGATTACTATAAAGATAGTATTGAAGAGATCTAAATCGATCTAATCACAAGAATCGACAGGACTAGATTGTTTAATAATAATCACTTCATTTATAGCTTATCAAAAATAATATTTTAAACACTACTGAAATGGTATTGAAAATTAATAGAGTCGTTGAAAAATGCATCAGCGAATTAATTTACTTGATACGAGCCATAAATTTTGAGATTATTTTATCATATAATAGAATTAAAGGTGACCCGTGCAGAATAAAACAGCCATAACTATCCCGACCGAGCAAGAATGCGAGCGGCTTTTAACCGAAGTCTTCAATATTTCTGAAAACGAGCTTAATAACGCACGGCTTGTTAAAACAGTCGCCATGCGCATTGGTCGCGACCTCAAATGGCTACGCGACAGAGGGCCGAATCTCAACCTGATCAAAGCAGGATCTATTTTAAGCGCCATTACTATCGGTAGTAATAAAGAGGCGAAAGAAGAATGCGCTAAACTTAAAGAACTGGGCTACCCCGAAATTGCTGAAATTGCGGACATAAACAACTATCTTGATTTTTCAGACGATTTTACAGTCTCCGAAAAAGGAATTATATTTATTGCGGACAAGCTTGTCGATGACGAAGAACTTGTCAGCGTTGTTTATAAGTATGACTATGCAATAGAAAATGTTAAAAATGATCCACTAAAAGTCGCGGACCTTGAACGTAAAAAAATAATCGCACTAAAAATAAAATCAGCCATTGAGCGCGAAACGGGAAAGAATCTGGAAGAACTAGCCATCGCGGACAATGATTAGGCCCGCTTCAGGGACAAAATTTGAGAACACTGGAGAATTGTAATGGGAAAAGGAAATAAAATTGAAAGATCCATAAGGCCGGAAGAGTTGCCCAATTTCCTGCGCCAAATGGCTGATGCCATTGAAACGGGTGAAACTGACGGGATGACCTACTTCACTGCCATCGAAGGTTTTAAGAAATTAAAGATTAAAATCAGCCAAGACCCCGAAGAAACTCTCATTACTGTAAAAGTAAAACCTGAAAAAAACTACCAACCAGCCACACAAGAGACACAAAATACTGCGCAAGATCAGACAAAAGATAGCCCACCAAAGACAAAGTACACAGAGCTTAAAAAGCGCATGAAAAACTCGTTTAAAACAATTTTTAAATCCATTCATGCAGGAGTCTTGCCTCCTGAGCGTATTGCAGCTCAGTTCATTGAAGACTCCAAATTAATGGTCACTTACGAAGGGCATGGTGAAGACTACTATGATGAATACGCCGGAGCCTGCGATGAATTCGTGAAAGCGCTTGAAAATAAGAACATTGAAGATGCTCATAAGGCTTGTGACAATATAAACAGCATAAAAGCCCATTGCCATTCTCAATATAAGTAAGAAAACAATGAATACAAATAATGTGTGCGCTGAAAATATTAAGGTAGATCCAGAAATTTCCGACGAAGATCGCGAAATATTCTTTAAGGTTGTCTCAACTGAGCTTGCCGACTGGCAAATTCAGCAAATAGTAACCCCTTCTAATATTTACCCTGAGCAGAAACAAATACTCGCCGTACACTGGCATCCTGAATTTGTACCTATGAACTTAATCTCCCAGCGAATCGAAGCTATGTTTCCCGGCTGCAAAGACGAAATGCTTATTCCTACCCAGCATAACGAGCTAATGAGCTATGGCCGCTACACTGGAGTTGAGGTTGATTGCTACGCTAGCGGATTCAACCAAAAGGTTCAGCTTTTGCTACATTTTGAAAATGAAAAAATTGAAAAGGCACACGTTTTAAAATCCATGCTGGCGCACACATTCAAATACCGCTCATCGCAACTTTTTGAATTCATGGATTCCATAACCAAGCCCATCGAAAAAAGAGTACACGAAGCTGCGCGAAAAACTGGAGTGGACAAAAATCTCGTTGAGATGGTCAGAATATACGTAACCAAAATTCAAACCATGCTGGACGAAAACTGGTCTGCTATTTCGAAAGCTTCCGTTAAAAACAAACTTCTCAAAAACTACTTTGATGCAATGCGCCCTAAATATGGAAACACCCTTATTAATAGAGCTCAAGCCTATCTCAAAGCAATTAAGGTTCAGGTAAAAGCCGATTTTTCATTAAAATTTTTCTACAGGGCTACTGAAATAATCGAAGAAACGCACGCCCTTGGCGGATGCGTTGTTATCCCCCATCCTGAAGAATTTTGGCCCATTTTGCTCGCCAAATATGATGTGGACGGCATTGAGGCATGGAATCCTCAATCACAAAGGTATACCGACTTCCTCATCTCAGTCATAAATGAGCAAAACTTAAACCGTGCAAGCGGAAGCAAAGAAGTATTCATCTTCATGGGCGATGACTGCCACATGAGCGAAAAAAGCAAACCACTCAGCACGCAAGACCCGCTAAAAGCTGCCAGAGAAATTGGACTGCAACCAGCATGGGACGATCTGAATATCAGGAAAAAACTAATCGTGGCCGGTATAGACAGGCAATCAATTATCAAAGAGTACAAAGCGCGGTTAGCTGGATAACTTATTCAGCCGTTATTTAAGCTATTTTAAAAATTTCACATATTTCTTTTACACGGAGAATTCACACCAATGCTCACATTTGAAGGTTTGGACGAGAACTTTAAATTTCTTGTCTTTGAAGTAAGAAAGCAGATCACCGCAACACGGGAATTCGTGCACTCTCCGTCACGCTCTCTTTTTCGCAAAATCACCTCGCGCGACGATCATATCGATAACCTTAAAACTATCATCGAAAACAAAAGCTATTCACGCATAAACAAAGATACGGAACTTGATGATAAAACTCTGAACAAAATCAGAGCAATTCAGCTTGCCTCAGTTAACCTTGAAAGAATAGGCGACTACTGCGTTAATATTGTTAACCAGATGGCTTACCTTGAAGATAAAAGTTTTATTAACCGCTTTGAATGCCCGGAAGCTTTTGACATAATCGAAGGCACTACAGACTTAATTGATCAAGGCTTTACCGAAGACAACATGCCGCTGGCTCTTGAAATATGTAAATCCGAGAACAGTCTGGACTCGCTCTACAAAGACAATTTCAACCGCATCATGGCGGAAATGGGTAGCGGTAAAAATATACCCAACCTTGTCACAGTCCTTTTCATTTTCAGGTACCTTGAAAGAATCGGCGATTCTCTCCTGAACATAGGCGAAGCAATCATTTTTTCAATTCTCGGTGAACGTATCAAAATTGAACAGTTTGAATCTTTACAGCAAACACTATCAGTTTCTGGCTACGACGGTGCATTTTCAGATATAGATTTTCAAGGAATCTGGGGATCGCGTTCAGGGTGCCGAATCGGACACGTGCAGGCAAAGGATAAAGAGAACGGACCGCCTGTCGCGCAGGGAAGTATCTATAAAGAAGGCAACCTTGATAAGATTAGAGGGGAACGTAAAAACCTTAAAATCTGGAGCGAAAAGTTCCCGAATATGGTACCGGATGTTTTCGGATATCACGAAACTCCTGATGAAAATAAAGGTTCAATGCTTGTTGAATTTTTACCGGGTTGTACACTCGACACCATGCTTCTTACTTCAGATGACGCAGACATCGAAAACGGCCTGTTCACCCTAGAGCAAACCCTGCGACACATCTGGACAAAAACCATCAATCCCACTCCATTTAAAACCAACTATATGGATCAGCTGAAATCACGTCAGCCGGGAGTTCTACAGGTTCACCCTGAGTTTTACCGCTATGCAAGATCACCCGGATCTCCTGAATTAGTATCATCAGAAGAGTTAATACTCGAAGCTATGGTTGCGGAGAACGATATTCCAGCCCCCTTCACCGTATTCATCCACGGCGACTTCAACTGTAATAATGTTGTATACAGTAATAGTGATGAAAGAGTGCGGTTCATCGATCTGCATAGATCCCGCGATTTCGACTATATTCAGGATGTATCAGTCTTTCTCGTATCGAGCTTTCGCATGCCCGTCTTTGATCGGCCCGTACGAAACAAGATCAATGATGTAATCTCAAGATTCTACAGCTTTACTGAGGAATTCGCGCTGGAACACAAAGACTCGACATGGCAGGCACGCATGGCGCTGGCCTTAGCCCGTTCCCTCTATACGTCCACACGATTCGAGTTTAATTACGGATTTGCAAAAGATATGTTCAGCCGCTCTATGTTCCTGCTTGAAAAGATCAACCGCTATAACGGCAACTGGGACGAGTTCATTCTTCCTGAAGACATTCTTCATTATTAATTCGAGTGGCAAAAAGGATAATTCATGAAAATAGGTGTAATCGGGATCAAGGATGCATGGTCAACGGAACAACTGGCTGAAGCTGTTGCACGCAAAACGGGACAGAAAAAAAAGATTTTCGAGATGCAGGACGTCCGTCTTGATCTCCCTTCTGGCACAGCTGTTGTCGATGGAATCGACCTTTCAAAGCTCGATGGGATAATCATAAAAAAGATTGGCAAGCAATATTCGCCGGATTTGCTGGACCGTTTAGAAATGCTCCGCCTACTCGAAGGTCGCGGAGTTAAAATATTTTCATCCCCGAAAAGCATCCTGAGAGTTTTGGACAGGCTAAGCTGCACCATTACCTTGCAGCTCGGAAACATCCCTATGCCGCCAACGACAATTACCGAAAATATAGATCACGCTCTTGCGGCAGTTGAAGAATATGAAGAGGCTGTTTTCAAACCATTATACAGCACAAAAGCAAGGGGCATGTTTGTTCTAAGTCCAAATCCTGCAGCTCGCACCACAATTGAAGAGTACAGCAAAGAAAAAAAAATTCTCTACATCCAAAAAACTATAGATTTCAAAGACCGCGACCTCGGAATAGTCTTTCTAGGCGGGGAATACTTAACGACCTACGCACGCTGTAAGGCAAACGGATCATGGAACACTACAACTGTAAATGGCGGCAAATACGCCCCTGTAGATCCCCCGAAAGAAGTCATAGAACTTGCTCGTAAAGCACAGTCCCTTTTCAACCTCGATTTTACGTGCGTGGATGTTGCCCTGACAGATGATGGGCCACTAGTCTTTGAAGTATCAGCCTTCGGCGGGTTCCGGGGCCTTCTTGATGCGAGAGGTATAGATGCTGCGTCTTTATACGCGGACTACGCCATTGAGAGGATAAAAGCTTAGCATGACAACCATCACGCGAGCCGAACTGGTAAAAAAATACCGCAAAGATTTTCCGGCTACGAAAAGTCTGTTTATCCGCCTTGACGACATCATCATCGAAATACGGATTAGCGCGGGCAAACTATACCGTTATCTTGAGAACTATTTCAAAGATTTTCTTGCATCCAAACAAAAGAGCGACATTTTAATTACCGCCCATGAATGCGGTGCTGTAGATCTGAATATTAACTATACAGTGAAACAGCCAGATCCCGGTAAAATTAAAATCAAGGAAGAATTTTGTAATCTTAGCGATGGAAAAGTTGTGCGCAAAATGCTTACTGGTATGATCTTCGCTTTCGGGGACGGGGAAAATATAGCTATCGGCCCTTGCACTGAGAATTCGAATCAGGTGATTAATTTCATCAACACCCGTTTCATAGAGCATAAGCTCAACCAAGGGTGCTTTCTAGGCCATGCTGCAGGCGTTATTCAGCACGGGCGAGGTCTCGCTATTGCCGGATTCTCAGGAATGGGTAAATCTACTCTGGCCCTGCACCTGATGAGCATGGGAGCGACCTTCGTCAGTAATGACAGGGTAATGGTTAAAGAGTCCGGTGAACAAGTCACCTTTTACGGAGTGGCGAAACAACCTAGAATTAACCCCGGCACTGCGCTTAATAATCCAGATCTGCTACCGATCATTCCTTTAGAGGAACGTGATCATTTTCTATCTATTTCCAAGGCAAAACTTTGGGATTTAGAGCACAAATATGATGCTCTTATTCACGAATGTTTCGGTCCAGAAAAATTCATTTTACGCGCGTCGATGAATGCATTAGTAATCCTGAACTGGCAAAGAGACGAAAGCGAAACTGTCATTAAAGTAGTTGATCCGCTTAAGCGAAAAGACCTGCTTCCAGCTTTCACGAAAGAGACCGGACTGTTCTATATTCCAGACTCACCGGCCAAAATTAAAGACCAGAACATTGAAGATTACGCAAAACTTCTTTCTAAGACTACAGTTATCGAAATTAGCGGTGGAGTAGATTTTGATATGGCGGCAAAAATATGTCATAAATTCATGACGCGCGGAACTTTTCAGCCCACCACGGCAAAACACGCATAGATTTTTTAAACAAACATGGAAGTCCGGCAATAATCCAGCCGATTTTCCGCAACCTCAGAGGTATTGCATGAGTAAGGATAAGAAGAACAAAGTCACTGTTACAAAGACTATGACCAGTGATGAAGCTGTGGCATATCTCAGAGATATTCTGAAAAAATTCAAAGAAGGCAAAGTCAATTTATCCACTGACGACAGCAAACTAACTCTTGCTCCCACAGATGAAATAAGCCTCGAAGTAAAAGGTGGATTCAAGCGCGGCAAAAGCAAATTAAGCATGAAGCTGGTATGGCAAGAAGAAGAAACTCCTACTACTGTCATGATCGATAAGGACAAAGAAGAAGCTAAGCCTAAAAAAGCAAAAGCAAAAACTAAGCCCAAAGACAAAAAAGAAGATGACGACAAGAAACCTAAAAAAGCTGCAGCCAAGACAGTAAAACCCAAGGCCAAAGCTGAAACTAAAGCGAAACCGAAGGCAAAGGCGAAACCAAAAGCTAAGCCTGCGACAAAAACCGAAGAAGAGCCGAAAATAGAAGATAAAGAATAATTTTCTAAGACAAATTGATAGTTGGCCCCTCCCTACAAATAATATTTGTGCGGAGGGGTTTTCTCATTCGTACACTATAGTACTAACATCCTAAGATTCTGTATTTAATAAGCTAAGAACACAATAACCCTCACCCCAATTGACATTCATTATCAAGTGATTATTTTATCATAGAAGAGGGATTAACTTATAAAATAGAAAAACAGGGTTAATGGATATATTGCACGGAGGACAAAATGAGATCAACTAATATGAAGACTACCTTTATTGCCATTTTGATGGCTGTTGTGCTCATTCTATCCGGTGCAACTGCAAATGCCGTGAGCTTCAAGTTTGAGCTAGACAACAAGGGAAATACTTGGGAACTAGCTAACACCAACTATTTAGGTTCAGTTGGATTTAAGGACCTAGATATTACCTCAACCTTTACGCTAGCTGACATTCAAGGTCAGATAAGTAAGGGAACGGCTGTTAAGTTCTATGCAGGGACAAACTTGAATGGACTGACTGAGTTCGTCCAGTTGTCACCAAGCACTGAGTTTGATTACACTGGTTCAGCAACACAGACCATTACAAACGCGTTTTATGTTGAATTCAGCCCTACGAAGATTCAGTTGGATAACTTTGGTTTTAAGGGATCAAAGACATTGAAGGATAATGGTAAGATGGGGTTCCTCAGCACTGTTCCTGCACCAGTTCCGATTCCCGCTTCATGGATAATCATAAGCGGAGGACTGCTCATAATATCAGGAGTAAAGCGAACATTATCGTAAACGAAAATAGTAGATAGATTACAATTGAAGGCCGCCCATAAAAAAGGGTGGCCTTTTTTATTTGGTCAAAAAGACTAGCCAATTCTGAAAAATGATTTATCTTTTATCATAATACAATTTAACGCTTTGCAGCAACAAAACACAACCAGCTGCTTGTATAAACTGAACACTTATTGAAATCGGACCACGCTGAGAAAACCACAGATCAGCAACGACAGCTCGTAGAATTTAACCTAAGACATAGGACCTAAAAATGATGCCAGTAACAATCGATGCAAGTCTTTGTAATTCTGATGGACATTGCGTCCGCGACTGCCCCGCCTCCATTCTTATTATTAATGAAAAGGGACAAGCTCCCGTTGTAAATCCCAAAAAAGCAAAATTCTGCATAAATTGCGGACACTGTGCTTCTGTTTGTCCGACCAATGCTATTACCTTGAGTGCTTTTGCGGACCAACAGCCCATTCCTTATACCACTGAAAATATAGCTGATTACGCATCTGTCGAATCTTTCTTTAAGAGCAGACGCTCAGTTCGCCAATTTAAAAAGAAACCTCTTACGATCGATGAAATAGGTGAGCTTATTCACCTGAGCGCCTACGCTCCTTCCGGCCACAACGCTCAGCCAGTATCATGGACGGTTCTTAATCAGCCTGAAAAAGTTCAGGAACTCGCAGCCCTTGTCATAGATTGGATGGCTGGAATGAGCATCACCAACCCTGATATGGCTGAGAAAATGTCTCTTGCGGCTATCGTTAACGCTTTTAAAAATGGGGCTGACATAATCTGCCGCAGCGCTCCGGCAGTTGCTGCAAGCTGGGCACCAACCGTTGGTATAACTCCCGACCTTGATGCCATTATCGCGGCAACTCACCTTGAGCTTGCCGCTCACGCTAAAGGACTTGGCGCATGTTGGGGCGGATATGTACTGCTTGCCGCAAAATTCAGCGAACCGATAAGAACCTTCTTGGGCGTGCCTGAAGATCATAGCCTGCATGGTGTAATGCTGCTTGGACATCCTTCAGTAAAATACAGTAACGCGCCTCCGCGTCACAAAGCGGTCGCAGAAAAAGCCGGAGAAGGATATGTCTTCCCCGCGCGTGAAAATGAACATTAGAAAAACCTGATAGTGCTAAAAAAGAAAGTCTCCAGCTTGTTTAAGCTGGAGACTTTTTAATCAGATTTAACTTGCTTACCCGGACGAAAAGCTGTCTTCAAAAATGACGGAGTAAATATCCGAAAAGGGTTTTTAACTAGCACATCCGGCATCAAATGATACCAACGGTAGCCGAGAGTATGGTAAACTTTTTTAGCCAAACACCCGTATCCGGTCTGCTTAGCTGCCCAAATTGCCGCGTCTCTCTGACAGCGCGAAGCCGCAACTGCTTTGAAAATTTTTTCGCTATATCCCTTATCTGCAAGCATTTTCCTTATTCTCAAGTATTCCCTGTGCCTGCTGATTATATCAGCCACGGAAAAAAAAGCTCCCGTCACCCAGCTAAGCGCAATAGCAGTAGATGACACAAACCCAAAGCTGTGACCATCGCGATAGAATTCTGCGGCAAGCCACACCAAAGTAACGACCATGCCAATGCATAAGCCTAAAACAAAATGGGGTAGCGGGGCCACCCGCAAATAATTATTATGCCTTAAGGCAAAGGACTTTATCATCGGAATTTCACCACAGTAAGTCATTTGAGTTTATTTCATCCGCCACGGATAGGAAATAACACCGTAAACACTTACCTTCAAGCAGTTCTTTATAATGATATTTTAAAAAGATAAGACCTTAAAATAGTTATATTTACCAAACAAATAAAAAATCAGGCAACCTTCTCAAGCTCAGCGAGAAGCTCATCAAAATTAAACGGCTTAGTAATACGCTCATCCATACCGCACTGCTTACAACGCAACCAATAATCATCATCATTGTTAGCAGTAAGTGCGACAATTCTTACTGGGTAATGGAGTTTACGAATAGCAAGAGCAGCTTCAAAGCCATCCATTACAGGCATTTGAAGGTCCATAAATATTATGTCAAAATCTTCTTCAGCTATAAAAGCATCAACAGCTTCTTTGCCATTTTCAACAATGGTAAACTTCTCAATATTATGTTTCTCAAAAATTTTACGCAGCAGAATCTGGTTCATTTTACTATCTTCGGCAACTAACACTTTTACTTTTGACAGGTCTGCTACCTGATCTAACCTTTCTGGTTCCAAGGCTTTGATATCTGAATAATTTTCTTGAAAGCATTCCTTAACAAGCAATGTAAAGTAGAAAACGGCTCCACCTTCAGGACTATTCCTTGCTTCCAGCTTCCCACCCATTAAGCTTACCAACCTATGGCATATAGCCAGTCCCAAGCCGGTACCACCGAATTCACGGGTAATTGAAGGGTCAGCCTGTACAAAGGACTTGAAAAGAGATTCAACTCCCTCCTCAGGAAGGCCTATACCAGTATCTGAAATTTCAAAATAAATTTTACGCTTTTTGGAAGATGTCATTTCAGGCAACATTTTTACGGTCAGAGTCACAGTCCCTTCACTTGTAAACTTAATCGCATTTCCAAGCAGATTAATCAAAATTTGGCGCAATCTCATGCTGTCAATTTCAATAACAGGAGGAAGCCCCTCAGCCTTAAGGACAACATCCAGTTCCTTATTAGCAGCCCCTACGTCCATAACATCACGCATTTCTTTTAAAAACGGTGGGAATTCAAGAGGTTCAGCTTGCAATTCCATATGCCCTGAGCCCATTTTTGAAAAATCTAGAATGTCATTTACGATAACAAGCAAACTATCAACAGAGGACTTAATGAGACGTATATGTTCGCGCTGCTCAGCAGATAAATTCGTTGTTTCAACAAGTTGAGCCATGCCTTTAATGGAATTCATCGGCGTTCTAAACTCGTGACTCATATTCGCCAGGAACTGCCCTTTGGCGTCGTTTGCTCTTTGTGCTTCTTCCTTGCTAATGCGCAGTTCTTTTTCAATATGCTTAATTTCTGATATATCCTCGACAGTAGCTAGCACCCTCTTCCATGAATCTTCATATCCCGGGATCAAGGTACAATTAACAATAAAATACTGTTCTGTGCCATCATCGCGAACATAGTAAAACTCGCTGCGGTGACGCATCACTCCCGAAACCAAATCGAGAAGGATTGCTCTGAAATACTTCCATGAACTTTCTGAAAGATATGAAGAAAAACCAGTTTCCAGTAGTCTTTCACGCGACTTTACCCCAAGAAATTCCATGCCAAGGTTATTCGCAGATATGATTTTAATCAGTCCTAAATTACGGAGAACATCATTCATAGAATCGAATAAACGACCACGGATATCCGTAGTATTTTTAGCATCACACGAATCTATCTTCTCTTTCAGCTTTGAAAAATCAAGCTCCCACAACGCAACAGGAGAATTATCAAATAAAGAACGAAGGCGGTTTTGATTAATCATAAGTTTTTGTTCAATCTTTTTGCGAGAGCTTATATCGACGACAAAACCTTCAATATACCCTGGGGTTTCCCCTTCGGGTTTTACAAGCCGTAAGTTCCCTGCGGTCCAAAGTACGGAGCCATCTTTACATACACATTCGGCTTCATAGCGAACAACCTGACCAGACCTTTTAAGCTCACCTAGAATATTATCCCAGTCCGCTCTATTTAGAAAAACTTGATTCCTGACACTGGTAACTGAGCTCATCAAATCATCAGCGTCATTATAGCGTAAAAGAGTAATCAAGGCATTGTTAACCGTCAAATATCTACCATCGAAATCAATTTGAAATATGCCCACCGGAGCATTGTCGAAGATCTCTTGGTACCTGGACTCGGCTTGAACCCTGAGGCTGTCTGCTAGCTTTCTACCCTCGACTTCATGTTTCAGAACCAGCCGTTGCTTATTGATAGCATCTTCGCGTCTGCCTGCTTCAGAAATGCGAGTCTCATAGACCTGACGCATGATGATTGATCTAACTAAATAATAACAGCCACCTGTAATGGAAAGAAAAAGGACGATTGAAAGCATCAATAGATTTTGAGGGTCGATATTCCCGAAAATTTCCTGTTCTTCAACTAAGCTTACAACATTGAGCGATGTTTTTTTCACAGGAGAGGATATAGCAAGATAATCCACTGTTCGTCCGGACTTCCCAGCTTCGAGACGAGTAACTCCACTCCAGTCTCCACCAAGAACATCCATAAGAAGCAATTGCCCACTTTGCAGAGCAGAACTACTCGATATTGCCAGAACGATATCCTCAACAATGAGGAAATCACTACCGACAGAAGGAGAAGATGTCATATCGCGAAGGCTCTCAAACAGGCTTTCAGCCCTCACCCACCCAACAACAGTACCGAGACTCCCACTATTATCGACGATAGGCATACTAACCAAAATTGAAAATACACCACCGATATTTCCCGCACTAAATGATACGTCTTTTCCTTTTGACGCATATTTAGCATAAATATCATTGTCGCTAATTAAAACACACTCACTATCAGTATCCGCAAGCAAATTCCCCTGACCATCGAGAATCGCAATCTTAGCAAAAATCTGTTCAAATCCTAAAAACTTAGTATAAACTGTCTCAAAAATTTTATCGCAGACGCTACTCAGCTGAATTAGTTTATTTTCTTCAAGATCTCCGGAATCAATAACGTCCGTCTTTTTTACTAAAGATACTATATCACTATCAGTGGCAAGGTTACCAAGTTCGGTCATTCTCCCGGAAAAGAAAAAGCTCACAGCCATCGCTCTTTTGGCAGACTCACCCACAAAAAAAGATCTCGCTGTCCGCCTTACTTGGAGTTGAGAGCAATAGCTCGTCCATAGCAGATAGCCGATAAGCCCTGCAAAAACGATTACCGCACTAATAAAAAATAGCCGGAAACGAAAATAATTTGGAGGATCTTCTCCGTATTTAATATCTTTTACCATAAAATAATTAGAGCCCTGCTATCTATACTACTAACAAAATTATTTACTTAAAAGTAACATCTTAAAAAAACATAACCAATTTATAGTTAACAATAAAACAAGCTAAAAAACATAATTATATTTAACCCCAAAGAACGACAAAAGGCATTATAATTTGTCACACACCACAGGTTTAAATTTTTACCATGTACCTGTTGACAATGAATCTCATTTTCAATAGATATATACTCAAAGACACCGTTAACCGAGGAAAAATTATGTGTGCAGCTCTTATAGGCGGGATGGATCGGCTAAAAAGGAATTACATCACCTCTGCTAAGGAGCAAGGGGTTAAGCTTAAAGTTTTTACGGGGAAAGAAAACAACGTTTCCGCCATGCTGGGGAAGGCAGATCATGTAATAATTTTTACCAACCAAATATCACATTCAGCCAAAATAGGCGCCGTTAAGTATGCAAAGGCAAACAATATTCCCCTGCACATGTTTCACTCTTGTGGGGTTTCAACTCTTAAAGCTTGTCTGAAAAAGCTCTGATGTGCAGCCTAACCTAAGCGAAGTGAGCGTAAAACTTCAAGATTCATTCTATCAGCCTCAAATTCAGCATCATCGCCTTTAGGAGTCTCAAGGACCTTTGGAATGGTAGAGAAACGGGTGTCGTTGAGAAGGGATCTGAATCCTTCAATTCCGATCTGCCCCTTACCTATATTCTCGTGGCGATCTTTGTTGCTCTCAAGCCCTTCCTTGCAATCATTCAAATGGAAGAACCGTATAAAATCTAGCCCAATGAGACTATCAAACCTTTCAAAAACTTTTTCATAGGTTTCAGGTGTCCGCAAATCGTACCCTGCGGCAAAAGCATGGCACGTATCAAAACAAACTCCCAACCGCTCCGTATAGCCGGAATCTTCGAGAATTGTAGCCAGCTCACCAAATCGACTGCCTAAGTTCGTTCCCTGTCCGGCTGTATTCTCAATAAGAACCCTGACCTCTTCGGTCTCAGACATAGCTATAGCCTGATCAAGGTTAGCAACATACCGTTCAAGAGCTTCAACTTTACCAGAACCTAGGTGTGATCCGGGATGTGTCACGACATATTCAATCCCAAGGCGTTCAGTTCTAGTAAGTTCTTTAGCAAAAGCCTTAATAGATTTTTCAGCACTTTCCGGTTTGGGCGAAGCTAAATTGATTAGATAGGAATCATGAACAGAAACGGGGTAATTGCCCCACTCTGCTCTGCGCGACTTAAATTTCTCGACCAATTCATCGTCAAGCGGCTTAACCTTCCACTGCCTCTGATTGTGAGTGAAAATCTGTAACGCAGTTCCACCAATAGACATTATCCTGTCAACAGCCTTATCGAGTCCGCCGGTAATCGGCATATGAGCGCCCAAATACATATTATATATGATCCCTATTAACTTTAAAAATTATATGTAAAAAACACTCAAATTCATAAACTAATTATCCTGAGCTATTTCCATAAGCACTGGTGCAAGTAAATCTGGATCAATAAGCGGAGCAGTTTTTGCAGAAACAAGCTTACGATCAATAATTGTCAGAGGTAGTTTTTGAAGAGCTTCTAACGACAGCCCTCCCTCGTAATTCCCATTTTTAGAATCGATGAGTATTATGGATAAAACGGACTCACTTGAAATTTCAGCTGCATTGTCCATTCTCAATATTTCTAGCAGTTTTTCAACCTGCAAAGGCACATCATGTCCAAGAAGTTCAGGGTCATGTCCCATATTAGGGATAAAAATTTTCGAGCAATTATTTCTGGATATAGCCTGCCCCATTCCTCTCGGAAGAAGAGAAGCAAGTATACTCGAATAAAAACTTCCCATGGGATAAACAATGACATCGGCCTCTTTGATAAGCATCATAGCAAGCGATGAGGCATGAACTGAACGAGGCCATGGATCTTCAACTCCAGAACAAGCCCACAAACCATCTATGGGAGACGAAACAGGCGGGGCTTCTTTGCCGGTAAATAAATGCTGCCCAGCAAGAACTTCACCATTAAGCAAACGAACGGCCAAATGACCGCTATCCATAGAAGCAGCACGAACTACTCCCCTAGCCCTGATAAGTCTGGAAAATTGAGCAATGGGAGGAGCTAATACCCCCTTATGAATCATATATCCGGTAGCAAGAATAATATTGCCGAGACAAGCATATGCAGGGTTAAATCTGCCGTCAGACAGTTCTATAAAGCGGGTAAAATGATTTGAAAGTATTTTACAAACCACTTCTGAAATATTTTCCATTAACGGATGAGTTCCGTTGGCTAAATGAAACAGCTCCCCATTAAGAGCTTCTATATCTCTGTATTTAGGAAAGCGATAAGCGAGCAACCTGACAATTTCTAAGTTCTCAACGGTATCACAATTTGCCAGCGATATAAGCCTGTTGCGAATGTCACCTACAGCGGGCATATCAAAAGTTTTTCTCAGTTCGGCAGAACTGCCACCGGAATCAAATGTGGTGATAATATAAGAACATTCAGGATTAACATCAGCTAACCTTCCGGAAAGACCCGCAAGCGCTGTCCCACCGCTGAAAAAAACAATCCCGGGATGATCCTTTACCACATTTCTCTCCTATTAACAAAAAAACTCCCCACAAAGCCCTAATGTATTGGCTTTTTGAGCAACCCTAAGCATTGCTTAAGGACTATGCCTTCAAATATCCGCCCCGTCTACTATCAGATGACAGACAGCACAAGGCGCAATTATCCTTTGACTTTAAAAGTCTCATTACCGTACTCATTATGGGGACTTGGAGGAAGTATAATGAAAAATATTTTTTTGAATATTCACGGCTTCGGTTCATCCGGGCAAAATTCGAAGGCTCAGGCTCTGATTGAATCTTTTCCTAACCATAAACTGATTAGCCCGGATCTTCCCACTGATCCGGAGGAAAGTTTGAAGGTTCTAGAAAAGATAATTGCCGAAAACGAATCAGCCCGAATAATAATGCAAGGCTCATCCATGGGCGGATTCTACGCACTTGTTATGCATTTAAGGCACGGTATTCCGGCTTTACTGATAAATCCAGCTCTCACACCTGCGGCCCTCGTCCAATCTAGAGTAGGTGAAATGTATGACTTTAAAAATGGGCAGCAACTCCTCATAGAGCAAGAACATGTAGAAAGATTTGCGCGCGTCGAAAAAGAAATCACTGAAGCCCTCACCGCTGGCGGCATCAATAAAGGTGGAGTTCTAGCTCTTATCGGTGAGCAGGATGAAGTATTAGATCAGAATATAATGAAAGGAATACTTACAAAACTTGGCGCGGAAGTCATTTCATACGAAACAGACCACCACTTTGCGGGCTATGACAAAGTAACTGAAGATGATCAAAAAGTTAGATCTTTTCTATTAACTACCCGTTCTTGATATGATTTAACGAGCGGCCTTTAATGATAGGCATCATATCGTTCATTTCATTGATATAGCCGTTCTCCAGAGTATTAACCTCGAGAATATAAGTCTTAAAAGTTAAATCCATGGAAGGATCACTAAACCTGTGAAGACTGTAACAGGGAGCAGATAAAAATCCGCGTCTGGCTTTATGTTCACCACCCATTCCAGGGTCGTATAGACGGATATTATTCGCAATAGCCCATTCGATCGGAGCATAATAGCATAATTCAAAGTGTAAAAATCTTACTTCCTCAAAGCATCCCCAATACCTGCCCCAAAGCCTGTCACCAGCGAAAACAAACATCGACATAGCAATAGGATCGGGACTTCCTTCTTTAAACGCAACAGTGAAAAGAAGATTCTTGCGCATATGCTTTTGCAGCCCATCAAAGAAACGTTCATTCAAAAATTTGCAACTCCAGACCCCGAATTTATCGTTAGTTGCGGCATAGCATTCATACATCAAAGGGAAATATTCTTCGGGGATATCATCCCCCACGAGGGTTTCAATTCTTATATTATCGGCCTTCAAAGACTTCCTCTCGCGGCGGACAGTTTTTCTGCGATTGCCATTCAAGGTCGCCAGCCACTGATCATAATCTGCGTAATTATGATTTTCCCAGACGTATCCTTGATGCTGCCATGTAGCATACCCATGAGTTTCCATTTCAGCTGTCCATTCTGGATCAACAAAATTAAACGCACTACTTCCAAGGCCATTGGCTGCGCAAAATCTATCTAAAGTCTGGCAAATCAATCTTACAAGATGCTCCGCACAAGCATCAGGAGCAATCAAAAAGCGGTATCCCGAAGCAGGAGTATAAGGACTCATCCCAACAACTTTTGGATAATAAGTTATGCCGCCTTTCTGAGCTACTTCGTGCCAAACCCGATCAAAAATGAATTCGCCTTCACTTTGATCCCTCACGTACAAGGGAGCAGCAGCAACAAGCCTGCCCTCGTGACGAACAAGCATATGCGCACTTAGCCATCCAGTTTCAGCGCAAATGCTGCCGCTTTCTTCAAGAAGGCGCAACCAATCCCATTCCAAAAAAGGAAAATCGATAAGGCTTGCAAGCCCGTTCCATTCGTCTTTATCCACGCTGGTAACGGACTGAGCCCAAGATATATCATAACCCTTAAGAATATCAGTCATTGTGCGACCTTAATTATAAATGTTGCTCGAGTTATTCGCCAATCTCATCAAAGAAAGATGTACACTTTAAAAAATAGTCAGCAACACTCTCCATAAAACCTTTATTGGTATTAGAGAGGTCTCCCCTCTTCCATACCATAAAAAGGTCCATAGTAGGAAATTCATCCCGTATAGGAATCAAAGTTATCCCCTCCCGGATGACACGACTGCTATCCGGCAAAAAAGTAATGCCCATCCCAGAAGCAATTAAAGCAGCGGCTCCAGATAGTCCGGCTACCTCTTGACTTATTATCGGCACCAATCTCTTTTTACTGAAGGCCTTAATTATAGAATCATGCAAATCGGGCTGGCCTGACCGAGGGAATAATATCAGCTTTTCGTCCGCAATATCTTCTAATGACAAACTTTTTTCACGCGCAAATTTATGGTCATCAGGGACAGCAATTGCATGTTTTTTTGAAAACAATCTTATGGAGGCAAGTCCATCCATTCCATGCAAGAAAACGGTAGAAAAACCGACATCAAGTTCCCCAGAACGGATCTTTGCAAGTTGAGCAGAACCACCAAGTTGGCTGATTTGCACGGAAACATCAGGAGAGCTATGCCTAAAACCCCGTATAGCCTCCGGCAAAGGGCTATCCATAGCCACTTCCATAAAACCCACATTCACGCAGCCAGATTCACCTTTCGCCATTCTAGCTACAGTAAGAGCAACAACTTGTGCTTGCGCTAAAATAGAAACGGCCTGACCATAAAAGTACTGACCTTCCGCAGTGAGCTGAACGTTACGACTATTGCGCTCAAGTAATTTTGCGCCAATCTCCTCTTCGAGACCTTTTATTTGCTGTGAAAAAGGAGGCTGAGCGATATGCACTCTGCGGGCAGCACGTCCGAAGTGCAACTCCTCTGCAACTGCAACAAAATATCTAAGCTGTCGTAATTCCATTTCTGAATACACCTGATAATCTATTTTAAATTTTTAAAATTGGTTCATTAATTATTATCAAAGAGCACGCGTTCAAGAAAGACATTAATTTTCAGCAAAATAGTTGTAATAGCCCGCATCGCTTTTTTTTGGTAGCTACAAAAAAGAATAAACAAGGAGCCATAAATGAGCGACCCACTCGACAGTCTATTATTAGAAATTCAGCAGAAGTGTGACGATGCAGCTGTAGATATGTTCGGTGAAGAAACAACTCTCAGATGGAAAAATCCATCTTTTGCCGCGACAATGGAAAAGCCTGATACAATGGGCGAAGTTACCGGCACATGCGGAGACTGCATAAAAATATTTCTTCTATTTGAGGGAGATAAAATATCTGAAGCGTCATTTTATACCGACGGATGCGGGGCCAGCATCGTGAGTTCTGACGTAGCCTGTGAACTGGCTAAAGGTAAAAGCATTGATGAAGCGTCTGAAATAGGCGGTGAGGAAATTATAGAGGTACTAGGCAAAATACCGGAAGATAAAAGACACTGTGCCCACCTTGCGTCATCTGCTCTGCAGGATGCTCTTGGAGCATGGTTAAACAAAAGTTCCGGAGCTTAAATATACCACCCATTTATTCTGTAAAAGATTCAATTAAGAAGTGAATTTCAAAACATTCCGGACCAAAGCAATCTTCTTAATCGGCTTTGTGATATAACCATTGTATCCATACTCAATACGGTGTTGTATATCTTCAGAGATTTCGTTCGCTGTCAAAATAACAATCGGAGTATTGGGGTACCCGTTCTTCCTCTCATAGTACCGTATTTCTTTTGTTGCCGCATAACCATCCAAAACGGGCATATTGACATCCATCAGCACCAAGTCAAAGTTGTGCTTCTTATACATATCTACAGCCGTGCGGCCATCGGGCACTGAAGTGATTTTGAACGGAGTATCTTTCAAATAGAATTCAACCAGCATTCTGTTACTTTCAGAATCTTCAGCAAAAAGAATTCGTGTTGGTAAAAGTATCGCTTCCGGATCTTTTACCAAACATTCCACAGATTCATTACCCAACACATTCAGCATTGCGCATTGCAAAATGCCCCGCGTCATGGGCCAGCGAATGCTCCCTTTCACCCCGAATAATTTATTAACTACCGGGCTACTGTAACTCTCACCGGGAGACAAAGAAAGCAGGCAAACGTCCGGCTTAGAAAAAGTCATGCATTCTTTGATAGCATCAACTTCTCCAAGTCCATCTGAGTCACCAAATTTCTCTGATATAATTATAAGATCAATTTTTTTATTGGTTTTTTTGATCTTCTGACATGCCGAAATACCATTCTCTGCCAAAATGCATGCAGCGCCCCACTTTTCCAAACATGCACAAATATAAGTTCTAACAACCGGGCTCTGGTCAACCACCAAAAGAGTCTTACCGCGGACAGCTTTTTCAATCTCTGCCATTTGCAGGTCAAGACTGTCTGCCATGTGCACAACTACTTCAACATTAAACTGCGCACCGCCCGAAATGCCATTTAAAGCAGAAATAGTCCCACCCATAAGTTCTACAAGATTTTTTGTGATAGCAAGCCCCAGCCCGGTACCACCGAACTTACGAGTTGTAGAGGAATCCGCCTGCGTAAAATTTTCAAATAGAAGATCTACATTCTCTTCTGGAATTCCAATACCCGTATCAGTTACAACCATCTTTAAAAGCACTTTGCCATCGTCCACAAATCGACTGGTGATGCCTAGACTGATAGTCCCTATGTCTGTAAATTTAATTGCGTTACTCAGCAGATTAATAATTATTTGCTTCATTCTTGTAGGATCTCCCACAAAGAGGGACGGGACGGAAGGATCTATATGACAATCTAAATCCAGCCCCTTCTTCCACGCAGTGACAGACATAATGCCCGAAACTTCATCAACCAGACGATCCAAGTTAAATTCGGTTTTTTCTATGGATAGCTCACCGGCTTCAATCTTTGATAAATCAAGAATATCATTAATAAGATCCATAAGGACCACACCGGAGTCCTGAAATATATTCACATAACTATTCTGCTCAGCGTCAAGCGGAGTCTCTCTAAGCATATCCGCCATACCTAGAATTGAGTTCATAGGAGTACGGATCTCATGACTCATCTGGGCAAGAAAGCTGCTTTTAGTTCGGCTTGCAACCTCAGCACGAGCCATGGCATCTTCAAGTTGCTTAAGAGTGTCAGCCATATGTGCGGAGTTTCTCTCCTCCACTTCATTAGCCCGAAGCAGTTCTGCGGCATAACGCTGTAACTCTTCTTCATCATTTTTTCTGTCAGTAGCATCACGAACAACACTGAGTAAAACATCGGCCCCATGGTACTTAATCTTTCGGGTACGAACTTCAGAGTAAACTGAGCGCCCTGTCTTCGTAATCATGGAACATTCAAAACTATCAGTTGCGCTGCCTCCCAAAATATCACTTAACACTGCACGTAAAGAGGCGCGCTCATACGCAGGTACCAGTTCAAAAATAGTTTTAGACAGAAGCTCTTCCTTAGAATAGCCCAACTGATCAGTGATTTGAACATTTGTTTCAATGAAAAGACCATCAATATCAGTAATACAAACAAGATCACTAACGTTATCAAAGTAAAACTGGTAAGCCTCAAGCCCCTTTGCCCTACGTAAACTTTCCAAAAGATAAGACAAAGATTTCTCAAGTGTACCTATCTCGTGAATATGGCTATCCTTATCATTGATAGCTACATCCATCCCCTTTGAAACACTCTCTACAGTCTCAGTAATAGTCTGCAGCGGCTGGCCAAGTTTGCGGCTGATAAAGAGCGCCACAAACATACATATCCCTGAAATTATGATAATAAAAGGTAGTGAAAGATAGAATGCTTTCGAAATGACTTTGAACAAACGCTCATCTGAAACGAAATAAGAAAGACCGGGAACTAGCGAACTGCGAAAGAGAGCGCCCTCCAGTTTATCGCCAAGACGCGCGTGAACCATTTCATCAGAAATAGCATCATTGACTTCTAAAGAAAGAGGCTTGCCTGAAAGAAAATCTGATGCGATTCCTTGATTGAATAGAATAAGTCTTCCGCCAGTACTGCTATCGACAAGTGAATCAAGTCGCGACTTAGAGGCATCAACAATACAGGCAACGCTACCGACAACTTTCAGCCGGCTACGAATAGGAACTGAAAAAACTGTCACCAATTTACCGTCAGAAGATCGGCAAAAAGTGCAGCGATATGGTGTATTTTCGAGGGCTTGCCTTACAAGGACACTATCGAATTTTTTAGAAGTGGATGAAAAAATTTTATCATCACCTTTTCTCAATATGAAATAATCCACACCTAAGGGACTTTGATCGTACTCTTCAAGCTTTTCAATGAGCGGATAATCTGCTCCGAGCATCATCGTAACTCGAATTGAATTATCCCTACTAAGCTCGCCAAGCCGAGACATGGCCCGATTTAAAAAGCTGTATACTTCAAGACTGTGAACTTCCCCTTCAGCTCTGACACGGTCATGAAATTCAGCCTTGAGACTTTTAAAATAACTATAAGAAAGGACACTGCCAATGGACAGCGCAGAAAGTAGCGCAATACCACAAATAGCCGCAGCCAAGAGCGTACACAATCTATAAGTTTTTATACTTTTTATATTTTGAGCAAGTTTCGACAATTAACTACCTGTAAATTGCGTCAGAAGCCATTAATACGTCGTTAGGAATGGTTATACCGAGTTCTTCAGCGCGCTTAAGATTAAAGACTAGCCCATAACGTTTAGCATTCTCAATAGCTATGTCCCCGGGCTTATCTCCATTTAGTATCCGACCAACCATGACGCCTGCTTGCCGCCCCATGGAAATAAAGTCTACTCCGGCCCCGCCAAACATTCCAAGACGAGAAAATGAATAATTAATAGGAATACCTGGTTTCAGGCAATTTCCAACTGTCCACTTAATAATTTCCGAGGTGGAATGTACTTGCCCATGCTTGTCTTTTAAAAGAGTGGCTGCAGTATAAATAGTACCTATATCAGGACTGGAACAACTTTTTAATATTATATCCTTATAATCTTCCCAAGAAGTGGCAATCTTAACATCAAAAAAAACATCTACACTTTCCTCTGAAAGTTCTAGATTTACTTCCTTTAAAACGGCCTTTCCTGTGGGAGACTCGTCAGAAACAATTAATGCTCGCTCTAGATCGGGAAGAATTTTCTTCTGAACCTTAAAAGCTTGTACGATGTGTAGTTTTTCATAAATGCCTGTTATGTTATGGCCGGGCTTACTGCGAGAATCTATCCACGTCACAATTTCATTGTAATCTTCCGGCTGACCATTAAGCCCCGAAAACACGACCGCTATTTTAGAATCAACAAGCTTTAAAGCAACTGCCCTGAATGCATTATCATCCAAAACAACAACAACATCAGGGTTAATTTTCTCTATTTTAGCCAAAACAATTTCAGCCTGTGCATCAATCAAGGCAGGAGTATTATTTACTTTTTTAGTTTCCATTGCGTAAGAATAAATCTTCACATCGGTATCAATCCGGAAACCGGCACCGGCAATAGCTTCAATAACGCCCTGATACTGAGGCAGTCCGCAAATATTGTCTTGTGCGTAACTACTTACGATGAAAATTTTCTTAGGTCCGACGGCCTCTGCAAGTGCAAAAGAACAAAGCAAAACCGTGCTAAGTCCAACCATTAAACACAAGCCGAATACCCTTTTCATGCAAGCTCCGCATTTATAGATTAAATACAGTTAAGAATTATCCATTAATATTATTAATCGTAATTATGGAATACTGTATCATTTTTATTGCATTGTAAAAACAAACATGCACCCCGATTAATGATTAGATATATAACGACAATAAGTTAACATTGGTTAAGTTACTTTAATTTAAAAGTTGCAATGAGAGGTAAATGGTCAGAAGAATCTATGTCTTGGATAATATTAGAGTCTAAAAAGTGAACTTTTTTAGAGTAATACATAAAATCATAGCGATGTCTGCGCTCAGGAAATGTAAAATAGTTATGAATAGATTTAGCATCAGAAGATTTAGAGCTATACAATTCAGAAATTTCTGGAACTTGATCCCATAAATGTTTCATAAAGGAAGGCTCGGACATATCTGCAAATGGAATAGGCGTTCCACGTATATAAGCTTGAAAATTAAAATCTCCCGCAACTAAAAAAGCACGATCAGAGGATTTCTCGTTGATCCACTTTGACAGAGATTTAATCTGCTCAACGCGCGCAGCTCTATTCCATACACAAAGGTGAACATTATAAATATCGATAGGATTATCTTCTACTAAGATGGAAACACGCTGCATAGTCGATTTCCACAAAAGCGGATAATAAAAAATATTTAATAACTTATTATCAAAATTTGGCTTGCAGGAAGTAAGAGTATAGTCATTAGAAGATATTGGGAACTTGGATAATACAACAGTAGCCTTAACTATTTTATGTTCTTTACGAAACGGAAAGTATAAATCCCAATCAACAACCGGAGCAGCATACCCCCAGCCGAGACGATCCATTATATACTCCAGTTGATCCATATAACTGGAGCGCTTTGAATCTAAATCAACCTCCTGTAATAAAAGGATATCAACATCTTTTGATTTAACTAATTCAATAAATTTATCTAAATTATTTGTATAAAAAGACTCGGGATGATCATCCGCTAAAGTCTCTTGCATAGGTCCTGCAGCAAAACCAAGGTTATAGCTAAGAACGGTCAACTTACCTTTTTTTGCATTAACTTCATTGATACCGTTTTCAAACTTTATAACTGATCCATGCTTAAGAGAACTTACCTCAAAATCAGGACTATTATACCAATTGAAAAGCAACCAACACACAATAGTAAAAGCCACGAGCAACAAAAAGGCAGCAAGTGGTTTTATAAAAGCATACCCTAAAGTCATAAAAGCCTCTGATAAAAAACTTAATTATGTATTAAAGTTCCTGTAAAATGAATATTTCAGGCCGACTTTAATAATACGTACAAAACCTTTCCTCACACAATGACACTGACCAAAACAGATAGATGTTTTCCTTGTTTTAGTTAAACATAAATCTTTCATTACACAAAGTAGTCATCAAAAGTTAACAAAAAAAAGGCGCATCAAAGATTAATTTGATACGCCTTTAAAACTCACATAATGTGAAAAAATAGGTTGCTCTGCCTTATAAATTATAATTCCAGTTAGCCGTCCCTTTTATTGCCCCTTCGGAAAAAATAAAGGACAATTTTTGCCTTCAATTCTATCAAATTCGGCAACTCGCTGAATTTCAATATGACTCGGGCTAAGAGAAGAATAAACGTTCATTCCAGATTTAAAAAGCAACGCACCACTTAGAAAAACTAATCCCAAAGCAATAACCTTCCTCATAAGAAACCTCCGATAGGGATTATTTTTCCATACCTGCATTTACATGCAAAAAAGAGGCCCAAAAGGAATGATATATTTAATTTAAGGGCACTTTAATTTCATAATTTCTGTTTGTGTATTTTTGGCCCGTTTAAGTTTCTCACCGCATGAATATTCAACATACAAATATTTACCTTTTCCAGGATAAGGATCTCCGCAAATCTTACTACCAACAATTATCCTACAGGCTTTTGTTCCATCACAAAGTTCAACCAGAGCACCTTTTGCATCACAAAAATACTGCTTATAACCAAGTTCATTACCAAGTTCAAAACTAACATTACCGTATTTAGCACTTTCAATTCTAATTGAATTTTTCGCAAAGACAGGTTGTTCCGCATCCTCGGTGTTATCTTTTGAATTGTCGTAAGAGATTGATTCAACACTATCTTCCGAAACAGGTACATCTATAACTTTTCCATCTTTTAAGGTGATCTTCATTTCAGCACGCAAGCTTGTCGATGAAATAAAAATGGATAAAACAAACACCAAAGTAATTATTTTCCAGTACTGACGAATCATGCTATTCTCCTATTGAAACTTATTTTTTATATCTTATAATAAGCTAATAAAATTAGCCAGTAAACAGAATAGAACAAAAGAGAAACTAATGATAAAACTAATGCTCTTAACCATATCCATCATTATCATAACCGTGTCATCCGCTTCTGGAAAAGAAGCGTACAAACCAGCGACAGCTATAGTGCCAATATTTCCGTTAAGTCAGCCCCAAATGGCCAACACTTCGCCTCCCGTAACTAAACTTGAAAGACTTAATACGTCAAAGTTTGTTGGAAAATTAACAGGCAAGGTCACAGTTCACTACCTGAAGAAAATGGTTGCTGCTCATGCAACCATAACAATCAGTTCAGATCAAAATGATCTAACTAAAAGCGATTATGACTTTTATGTTATCCCGACAGAAGTTTCATTTTTAGAAAGTGAATGGGAATTAGATGGACTTAAAGTTAAAAGATCAGTCACCATTTCAGGCAATACAATTTATATAACAGATATTATTAACTATAAAAATAATGGCGGTAATTCGCAGATTAGAACATTAGTCTTCAACTCTGACCTTTCGGCGTTAACATTTTTAAAGACTGAATTTGATGACGCGAAGAGTAACCCCGCAACGGGGCAGATAATTGGTAGGTTTACGCGTACAAAATAGCTTTTTATTTCTTAATACTATTAACTAATAATTTTATTAATTTACTTTTAATACTATTATATATAATATATCTAATTAAATTAGCAAATGTGGAGATACTGGTTATGCATATTTTAAAAAAAGGCGAAGACAATAAGTTTCAAGATCTCATTCCTTTAGGCGAAACAGATTGGCCTGAACATGTTAAAGACGAAATTTGTGCTTTCTTTAAAGATGCAGGCGTTGACGAGCCTATGAAGCAAAAGCTAGTTGAGCCCGGCCTGCAGGGATTTAGGCATAAAGTAAGTAATGATGAAATAGATTGGGATGATGTGATTGCTTATTTTAAATACGAAGCGCTAAGCGTACTCGTAATGCATGACAAGAACTTCAAACAGAAAGCAGAAAAATTGTACAAGGAATTTTTCTCTGACCATAAATTTAAAGTATGGAATAAAGAGTAGGTTTAATAATCTTTCATTTGAAATGATCTGTTTTTAGAGATATTTAGTCAACGCAAAGTAACTGTAGTAGTATAAATTAAGAGAAGCCGAATGACCGCAAAAAAATCTATATTACTATCTCTTCTTGTCTTACTCTTTACACTTTCGAACACTTCTATCTATGCATCCAATAGAGTTTCTTTTGCCTCTTTCCCTGTTCCTGTTCTTATACAAAATTCACAAAAAGGAACTTTCATTGATATAGTCAGAGAAGCCTGCTCAAGGCTGAATATTAAGCCCGATATTTTGATATATCCACCGAAGCGTTCGTTCAAATATTTTAGTGAAAAAAAAACCCAGGCATTCTTTCCCGCCATCCCCTTTCATCTAAGAGAACAATTTGTTTTAACGACTCCTTTCCACTATAAAAGGGCTTTTGCTTTTACCAGAAAAGGTACCAAAGCAATAACAACTGTTAGTGAGTTAAAAGGGAAGAGAGTCGGTCTAACTACAGGATTTTCGTACCCACCAAATATAGTAAATGACTCTGACATCACGGTCGACTTTACTGCCTTCTTTCAGTCAAGCCTCAAAAAGCTACAAGCAGGCCGCATCGATTGTTTTATAGGGGACCCGGACATAACCCTAAACGCAATGAAAGAACTAAACTTATCATTAAGTTACGATTTGGCTAACCCCATTTACGAAGAACCTGTCTTTATTGCCTTCCATAGAACGCCAGAAGGTATCGCACTAGCTGACAACTTTTCCAAGGCAATCTCAAAAATGCTGGAAGACGGTACAATACATAAAATAAAATCTGACCTTCAACCCATCAGTTCACGCCCTCCTATACTAACAAAAAAAGTAGTAGAGAGTAACTAAGAGCCACTAGTCGGGTAAACAAAAATCAATACCGAGTCCTTTTGCTAAAACGTTAAGCGCCCCCTCTGCACCAGCCCATCCAGCAGCACACTCAGGACTTAAACTGATAGTTAAAACTTCGACAACTCCAGAATCAAGAGCTGTGCGTAAGGCTTTGGCAAAATCATTAATATAAATATCGGTAAAAAGCCTTTCCATCTGTCCATTTGCCATTCTTCCAAAAAAATAGTCGAGATCAAGATTGAAAATCCATTTACCAGTCAAGTCGCTGATGGCAGATGGGAATTCCCAAGGCTCATAGCCTGCATAGCTGATATCTTTTGGTGCCGCACCTTTTCCATGCGTTGCAAACGCCCATTCAGATATTTGTGCACGATACTTTTCAATAAATAATCCCAAATAATTATCCCACCTGAAAAGCGGAGTAACAGCAAAGAAATCGTTATCGTAACCAAATGTAAGATATTCTTCGATGTCCATTGATTCAAACTCATCGTGAGGAAAGTGGGCATAATCCTGTGCTGAAAACAGGGCATCAAAATGTCTATCTACATGAAAAACTTTAAGAGACTGTCCGCCCTTCAGACTTTGAATCCAACACCATAAAGCTGCTCTATGGTTATCCATTATGAAAATATTTTTGTCGTTCCAAAGAAAATTCAGCTTTATGGCCATAGAGTGATTACGACCCTGAAAATCAACGATCCAGTTTCCCATACTTCCTCCAATTCGTTCTCAATTTAAAAAGGGTATTACCTTTCAAGGAACAAAAAGGAAAGAGAATCTCAACTAGAATTGTGCCTTAATATTACCTTCAAAAAATAAGACATAGCACTTAATTAAAAAATATCAAAAAGCTCAAATCCTGTTCATTATAAAGCTTAAATTAAGTTAAAAAGAGGCATGCTGCCAGAACGGCAGCATGCCTGAAGAAATGGATGGAAATCCTTTTGAGGAGTGTGTAATTGGAAGTCACTTTCCCGGTAAACAACAGGGGGGAAGTTCACCGAAATTCATAAAATTTTTGTTATATTTAAATGAATTTAAACTTAGCTCTTACGCACTAAAACCCTCAGCGCGTAAAAGTATTACTGTTAAAACATCAATTTTTAGATTTAGACGACTCCAAGATCGCTACTATAAATATGGCGCCCTATTACTTAATACTCATTATTTAAGGCTGTCTATGCTAAGCGGATTACCACAATGAGGACATGCTTTAACCGTCTTTCCAAAAGTAGACCCCATTACCCAGAAACGGGTAAACCAATCTTCGGATCTTTTACTATGGTACTGGACGATAACCGGGTTTCCACATTTGCAATATCTTTCCTGCATAACAAGTCTCCTGAAATTCATCTGATTGACATGGAAGCATTTACACTCCCGCCGCAACTCTTGGCATGTGACAACTCAAATCAATCATAACACAACCTGTGTGTCAATTTAAAATTAACATTAAGTTAAATTTAATTGACACACTTAATATTTATTTCTCAAAAAAAAGCGAGCCCGCAGTGTAAACACTTAACGAACTCGCCTATAAGATTATAGTTTATCAGACTTTAATGATATTCGCGTGAAACCCACATCACCTGACCAAGCACCCTAACATTTCGCAATTCGTCTCCACCAAGGAATATAGGTGTATAGTCTTTGTTATCGCTATGGAGAACAATTTGCCCAGGACGTTTTTCTACACGCTTTACCATAACAGTATCTTCAACACCAATAGCGTATATTCCGCCGGCTAGGATATCTTGCTTAGACTGATCAAGCAAAACAACATCACCCTCTTTTAATTCTGGCTCCATGCTGTTTCCATAGACTTCCATCAGCACCATATCTGAAGTATTCCCCTTCGAGCCTATCCAATCTTTACGAAAAGCATAATATCCTTCAACTTCTCCGCCAGTCTCAAAAGAGCCGCCTCCAGCTGATAACCTAGCTGCAACTTTAGGTATTCTAGCAAAATCATCAGCAAAGGCTTCGACATTTTCCTCAGGGTGTGGTAACCCTACTCCGGATTCAAGCCATGTTGAATCAATATTATACCGCACAGACAAATCAAGTATCCAGCGCGGGGGAACTGCTCCTTTTTTCTTAACCAAGGAAACAGCAGCCCGCCCGACACCTAAAACACGAGCAAGTTCCGCCTGTGTGGATATATCGGTCTGGCCCTGTAAGCGTTCGAAGAATGAATCAAAATCTTTGTTATGCATTGCTTGCTCCAATCAATCACAATTTAACAAGTGTTAATCTATGATTAACTTAAGCAAAGCTTTACCGCAACCATTTTATGAGTACAGATTACTTTTCAAACCCGGATGGATGTAGTAATGTCCTCTTATATTGTACAGAATTAATCTGGAGCTATACGAAATGACCAAGGGAAGAGATATGCGCGACGTTGCAGCAGAGTATGTGGAGTACTTCGACTTTGACTTTGGAGATTCAGGGATGACCCTGACTCTTGCAAAGGAAGCGCCCTCTGAAATATCCACTATACTCAAAGATTTATTCGGCAACAGTTCTCAGGAATCACTCGTAAAACTATACGAAGCTCTTAATATCATATCCGAAGCAGATGACGTTTTCAGCTGTGAAGTTGATGAAAAAGTCATTAGCTTACCCCTTTTTTGTAGAGTAGTCAGATACTTAGATGAGACTGCTAACAAGTAAATTCAGCCCGCAAGCTAAACAAACTTCTTAAAATCTTCCGCCCCGCTCACCACTGACAAATTCGCTTCAAGCATTTCCAAGCTCACAGAGTCCAGTTTTACCTTTATTCTCTGCCCCATTCTAAATGACTTACCTGAACGCTCGCCGACAATCATCTGACGCTCAGGCCAGAAAGTATAATAATCATCGCTTAAATTTGCTAATCTGATCATACCTTCAGCCATAACACCCTGGAATTCTACCCAGAATCCGAAGTCAGCCATAGAAGATACTATCGCGTCGAAAGTTCCGCCAACTCTATCTTTAAGGAAGATAATTGTAAGGCGTTTTAGTATTTCACGCTCAGCTTCCATGGCAACTCTTTCGCGTCCACTTAAGTGAGCGCCGAGGCTCGTAAGCTGCTTCTGCGCAGGCATAGCTTGATGCGGATCACCCAACGTTACCTTCAAAAATCTGTGAACAGCAAGATCTGCATAACGCCTGATTGGTGAAGTGAAATGGCAATAGCAATCTGAAGCAAGACCAAAATGCCCTTCGTTACCCGGCTCATACTTAGCTTGTTTCATTGAACGAATGAGCATTCTGCTGACCAAAAACTCCTGATCCTCACCTACAGCGCTGCCTAGCACTTGCTGCAAAGCTTGCGGTGTCACGGCGTCTGGAATCTCTCCAGCAATACCCATCTTATTCAACACTTTGAAAAAGTTTCTCAGCTTTTCCGGATCTGGTCCGGGATGCACACGATACAAACATGGCATTTCGCGCGCAGTTAGAAATTCCGCAACAGCTTCATTGGCCGCGATCATGAATTCTTCGATCATCTGATGAGCAAAATTGCGAGTCCGTGGGCGAATATCAACGGTCACACCCTCTTCATTAGAAATAATTTCTGGTTCCGGCAGATCAAACTGCAAGCTTCCACGCTCGTTCCTTCGTGCATTAATCTGGCGAGCAAGCTTTTCCGCAACTTCAAGCATTGGAATCACATCTTTAATCTTCTCGCGCTCTGCTTTGTCGCCTTCGATAACAGCATTAAATACCTGATCGTAAGTAAGGCGGGCATGACTGCGGATTACGACAGGTGCGAATGTTGAAGACTTTGGAACGCCAGTTTTATCGAACTCAATTGTTGCATTCATGGCGAGGCGTTCAACATTTGGATTGAGACTGCAAAGACCGTTGCTGAGCGCTTCAGGGAACATAGGTTCCACTGATTTCGGGAAATAGTATGAGTTACCGCGTCTGCGAGCCTCACGGTCCATAGGCGTTTCCATTGCGACATAGTGACTCACGTCCGCAATTGCGACCCGTAAGCGGTATCCCGTAGGAGTAGTTTCGACATGAATAGCGTCATCAAAATCTTTTGCGGTAGCACCATCAATGGTGACGAACGGGATTTCGCGCATGTCTTCGCGAGTTTTATAATCATCTTCGGTTGGCTGATCCGGCAACTTACTTGCCTGAGCGAGCACAGATCCCGGAAACTCTGTAGGAACACCGTGATTCGCCTTAACAATAGCTTCCTGCACAAGAGCATCATCTTCGCGTCCAAGGTATTTAAGAATCTTACCTTTCCACAAATCTGACTTAAGCCGCGCGCCTGGAGCAACAAGCAAAATATCTCCGCTAGAAACTTTTGAATAATCAAATTCAGCTTCAACGGGTTCTGGAATAGCGGCCGGACCATTAGCTTTTTCAAAAGCTTCTTTACCGACATTTTCATCAATGTATTTTTTCTTCCTCTTCGGATGAACCTTTGCAGCACCCTGCGGCTCAACCAGAATTCCAAAATCAAGCCTTGGATCTGTTGGGTTACACAACAGCCCACTTTCACCCATAGGTCGCACGACTCTGACTGGGAATACCTGCTTCCCACGTTCAAGCACAGCAACAATACGTCCTTCAGGATTCTTGCCACGGCTTTTGCCACCGATGAGAGCAACTGAAACCCTATCTCCATGCCACGCATCACCCATTGCACGGGGGCTGATAAATATATCGTTGCTACCTTTATCTTCGCGGATCACAAATGCAACGCGGGATCTCTGAACCTGCAATTTACCAATTATAAGATCCATTTTTTCAAGCAAACCATAGCCTCTTTTGGCTTTGACAATGGTTCCGTCATCGACGAGATCAATGAGTATATTCTTTACAAATTTACGATGTTGTTTTGTGAGTCCAAGTTTTTTTTGAACTTCGCCACCTGAAAGAGGTCTTTCGGCTGCACGCAAAACTTTAAGTACTTCAAAAGGCTTAAGTACGCCTGATTTCTTTGATTTCTTTCCCATGATGTATATATCCTGATTCTAAATTGTTATGATGTAAATGAGCAGCTCAAACGGCTGCATGTTTTCGAAGATTATATAAGTTGATCTTTTAAAATTCGACTGCGACCTAGAGATCGCAATTTTACAAATCTATTCTGAAATTTTATTTAAACGGCATATTCTAAACGTTAGTTATGCATACTACTATTAATTGATGCGCACTTATTATTTACGCACTTTCATTTTCACTGATACGTTTCTGCGAATATGAATTAAGTCTGTCTCGACTCCACCAGTTATCGAAACCGCAAGGTTCAGTTTCGTCGAAGAAAATTGAGTCTGAAAATTCAACTCGAAGGTCAATTGTATAAAACTCATCGCACCCAAGAGCGCTCAATTTAACTGCATCTTTAGGCGTGCAAATAACTTTTACAAAATTATACTGGCCATTCTCACGCGCAATAAGTTTAGCTTTGCGCCTTATATCATCCACATCCTGCGCTCGGTACGGATGATGATCCTTAAATACAACGTGCCCAGCCGGTTCCTGACTCATAAACTTAACACTGTCATCAAAAAACTGATCAGGTTTTCCGATTCCTGAAACCAATAGAAATTTATCACAACCGAAAGGAGCCGCATCACCGCTCTTCAAGGATATTAAGCTTTCCGCTTTCAAGTTAAATTGAAACACAGGTTTCTTAAATTCGCCCAGCCTTTCCTTTATCACACCCTTCATAGAATTAAACTCTGCAACCGAACTCTTAACGAAAAAGCAATCTGCTCGACGCAACGCATCTTCCGTTTCACGCCAAGTTCCTCGCGGAATAACCTTATTCCACCCATCAGTAAGATCCTCATGAGTCATCAGAACAAAGTCTAGATCACGCTGGACAGCCATATGCTGAAAACCATCGTCCAGCACCATAAAATCGGGCTGAAAAGACTCAGTCGCCCATTTACCGGAACGCTTTCGGACAGGATCAACAATAACCCGCGCATAAGGATTATCTGTTGCAAGCATCAAAGGTTCATCACCGGACTCTTTTACTGGAGTCTCAGCAGTGACCAGACACGGAAATTTTGTTGGAGAGCCACCGTATCCACGCGTAAGAAGAGCAGATTCCATACCCTGTTCATGCGCCCATTTTAAAAGCCAACCGGACAGCGGTGTTTTTCCACTACCACCGGACCCAATATTCCCTACAGAAACACACGGGCACGAAGGATTAAAACGAGTAAAGGTTCCTCTGCTGAACAGATTTGCCCTGCACCCCATCACAGCTCCGTAAACATGCCCTGCCGGAGTCAGTATGGGACTGAGAATATTTTGCGCGGTACGTAAACAAGCCATTAGTTTCTCACCTGAAAAATCAAGGGGAACCTCGCGGTTCCCCTTGATACTATTAATCTCATATTGCTACAGACTCTTAAATGAACAGCAATGCTGCTAAGCCATCATCTGCATCAAGTCAATTCAACCAAATCATGCCCGCAACTTAATTGCGTGAAGAACCCATGAATCTTAGTAGGAATAAGAACAAGTTGATGAAATCAAGGTAGAGTGTCAGCGCGCCCATAATTGTGCCGCGCCTAAGAGCAACCTCGTCACCTTCAGGAACATTTTCGCCCATAATCCTAAGCTTCTGGGAATCATAAGCAGTAAGACCAGCGAATACAACTACACCGATTACGGAGATTACGAAGTTCATTGCTGAGCTCTGCATGAACATGTTCACAACAGAAGCAATGATGATTCCGAAAACACCCATCATCATAAAGGTTCCCATACCAGTCAGATCTTTCTTTGTAGTAAGACCGTACATGGATAAAGCCGCAAACATTCCAGCGGTGACAAGAAATGTCTGAAAAATTGAAGATGCTGTGTAAGCAAGTAGAAGAACGGACAAAGTTAGACCGTTAAGTCCACTGTAAGCCATGAACAAACCAGTTGCAGCACCAGCGGAAAGAGTTGCAATGCGGGCGCTTAAGTAGAAAACAAGCCCGATTTCACCAACAAGAGCAGCCCAGAAAAGCATGGTAGGACCAGCTACTCCAGTTGTTGGATTCACTGCGAAAACCATATTCAAAACAGCTGGAGTTGATGCGGTAAGCCACGCAACAGCGGCAGTTAGCAAAAGCCCCAAACTCATCCAATTATAAACCCCGCGCATAAAAGCGTTCAGGATTTCCGGTTTTGTCTGAATTGAACCGGCAGAACCAAATCTACTCATAATTTTCTCCTCACAATTTTTATTATCCAATGAAAATAAACAGGATAGCTGACAAAACCAGCCCCTGCTAATATTCAAGACATTCTATTACTTCCAATCGTTGTTCACAAAAGATAGTCACCTTCTTTCAAACAGGCAAGACATTTAGGTCAGAATAGTCATATCATATATAATAGACGCTAGTCACTAATATGCTTTTTAAGGACTGGGACGAAAAGAGTCATCACAAGCGCAATAGCACCGGTAGCAAGACCAATGCGCATAAATAGATCACCATAAATAATTAGGGATTTGGTAGCATGTACGCCCCCTTCCGGCACACTTGCCATGGTCGCGATGTACCCGCCAAGCACCATAGCAACTGACTGAAACATAAACCATGCCCCCATCATAAACCCCATGGATCTTTCAGGAGTCAAACGCGCTACCATTGCCAGCCCCAGCCCACTGACGAGAAGTTCACCTAAACTTTGAAAACAGTAGCTAATGACAAGCCAGTTACCGTCAATATAACCGGTAGCATCGGCCCTATACTTGGCAACCAACGCCAAAGTCAGAAAAGACGCGCAACACATGATCATTCCAAGTGCGAATTTGCCGGGCAAGGAAAAATCTTTACCCGACCTATCAAGCTTTGTGTAAGCAACAGCTAAAATAGGGCTGAGAATCATTATCCAGAAAGGATTCAAAGCCTGAAAGGTTGCGGCCTGTACGGGCATACCGAATATTGAAAGATGAACATTTCTTGCGGCAAAAAGGTTAAGCGATGTTGGCATTTGCTGGTACAGCGCAAAAAAGACAACAGCCTCCGCCATCAGAATCAGACAGATAATTAAATTTGAGCGTTCATGAGGCTCCGCCCTATAAATTTCTCGAATATACAAACCAGCAACAACAACGACAGCGGTATATAGCAGCCCATGCGCAACCGTCAGGTGTTTCAGTAAAAGAGCAGACGCAGCGGCAACAACGATTGTCCCGACTATGGTAATACCGCAATTGCGAAAATGAAGAGGTCTAAAATCTGCCTCTGAACCTATCGGATCGAGTATTCGTCTAAAAAAGATGAAGTTAACAACGGCAACACCCATTCCGATGAAACAAACAAAGAATCCAGCATCCCAACCATATCTTTCTTGTATAAATGGACAAAGCGACATAGCCGCAAAGGAGCCGACATTGATAGCCATATAATAAAGAGTAAAAGCTCCGTCCACTCGCGGATCACCTTTATCGTAAAGTTTCGACACAAGGGCTGAGGGGTTCGCTTTGAATAGACCATTACCCGCAATAATTATCCCGAGGGCTGGATAGAAGAATTTTTCGCAGTCAATACCGAGCAGGCCATACCCAATCGCAAGTACAATTGCCCCGAGAAACATGGTTCTTCGGTTACCGAGAATTTTATCTCCGATATACCCGCCAAGGCACATAAAAGCATAAACGAGAGCTGCAAATGCACTGAAAGTCGTGTCCGCAAGTTCATCCGTGAACCCCAGCTTCTTGACCATGAACAAAACCAAAAGGGCCTGCATTCCATAATATCCGAACCGTTCCCACATCTCCACAGAGAAAAGCAGGTAAAACGGTTTAGGGTGCTGAAATGGACCAGAAGAGCTCTCAGACATTCCTCAACTCCTTTATTTTCATCAAAATATACTATTTTTATTCAGTACGACAACTAGCCTAAAATTGCGAGAGCTAAAGCTTACGGTGCTTACTCCTGAAATCCCACAAAAAAAACACACACTATATTTAAAATTAATATCAATTATTTATATAGCATTTTATCAATAAAAACTTCACACAGACCTATTTTTAAAATAGGATAATAGCCAAACAAACATTATAACAGCATGGAGATTTAAAAAATGCAAAAAGACATGCACTATTATGGCACATACGTTATGGCTAGGGCTGCGGGGATAACTCAAAAAAGAGCACAGATTATAGCTAGCGCGGCGCAGTTTGTGGATGATAACGCGACGAAGAAATCTGTAAATTTCGAAGATGGCGGAGCGTTACACTCACGAGCTAGTGCTCATCACGCTATGAACATCAAAAACCTAGACAGAGACGACCAACGTTTCATCTGGGTTCCGTTTCACTTTCTTCCAGGGAACGAAGGTGAATCTTTTACTGAAAAATTAGTATGTACTAAAAATAGTGACCTTGCGAAAGAAATGACTCGAAATCATCGAGAACAACATAAAGAAGATTTTTCTGATGAATTAATGGGAGTTGCTGCCCATGTCTATGCAGACACATTTTCGCACTATGGCTTTAGTGGAGTTAGCTCCGAGCTTAACAGAATTGACAATGACAGTTTTGAATTTGACATCGCTAAAAACTCTTCAGAAATCATCGAATATGTAGAAAATAAACAAAAACATTTTAAAGTTAAATACTCAGAAGATGCCGGTTTTTTCGAAACAATTGCATCGTGGTTTGCTGAAGAATTATCAGGAGCACTTGGACACGGGGCTGCCTGCACATTCCCAGACCGTCCTTTCCTCGTATGGAAATTTGACTATGACAAACCGGTAAAAAGCAGCGGATGGCGAGACAATCCATCTACGTTCATGGAAGCCTGCGAGGCCCTGCACAAAATGTTCGTGGAATATACCCAAGCAAAATCTGGCATAACCGACATGACTGCATTAGATTTTAACAGCATCCGCGAGAAAGTTAAAAACATTCTGGAATTTGAGGGAACCGAAGAAGAAAGGATTAAGAAGTGGAAAGATGCTGTTACCAAGGAAGCTTTTTTGGGAAACAATCAAACCTTTCCAGAATATCTAGGAATTGACTGGCTAACCGAGAAGGGCGAACTAGAAGGTAAAGATTCATCAATGAAAGCCCTCAACACTTCACTTTACAGATTCTACCAAGCAACCTCCTACCATCGTCACTACGTATTAAGGGACCTATTACCCAGCAAAAAGCTTGTTGTCGCATAAATAAGCAACCCAACAAACAGCTAAACGACTAAACAGACAAATAAAAAGCCCTCCGCCTAAATAATAGGAGGAGGGCTTAGCAATTTATTCTTAAATACTTACCCAACTTCACAAAACAAAATCTAAAGCATAAAATCCTGCACCCATCTGAGCAAGCTGAGTGAAACAAGTATGGCCCCTTCGGTACGGCTAACCTTCCATCCTGTACGGATAAATAGCCACACAAGCGCGACCATTCCGACCAAAATAGCCAGTCCAGGCAATGCTTCGGGAGAAACTTCCAGCGGACGCATCATACATGTCAGCCCGAGTACTCCGGCAAAGTTGAAGAAATCGCTACCGATCAAGTTACCAAGCAACATTTCATTACGTCCCTTAAGGGCGGCGGATAAGCACGTTACTAGCTCAGGAAGCGATGTTCCAGCAGCAACAATTGTCATACCAATAACCCAGTTGGACACACCAAAATGAGTCGCAATGGCCGAGGCAGAATCAACCATAAACTCGCCGCCGAGCGCGATTGCTACGAATCCCGCAAGGAGTTTCGCGTAGTCTTTCCAGGTCATATCGACTTCTATTTCGTCCCCTTTCGGAATTCCCGCAAGAGACTTCGCCGCACGTTTGCTGTGTACAATTAAGTAAACAATATACGTTATGAGAATCGACATAAGCAGAAAACCTGCGCCGTGCCCAAGATTTCCAGTGTAGGCAAGCCCTAGAATAAGCGCAGTGGTCGCCAACAGAATAGGTGCGTCACGGTAAGCAAGAGCACGCGTGGTCGGAAGTGGTTTAATCAGAGCCATAAGCCCTAGAATGAAACCGAGATTGAAAATATTAGACCCAACTACATTAGACAAAGATATATCTGAAAGACCTTTGAAAGCCGCAGTTGCGGTAACAAGAAACTCAGGAGCGGAAGTACCAAAAGCAACAATGGTAAGTCCGATAACGAGATCTGATACGTGATATTTTTTAGCTATTTTAGACGCGGCATCAACAATCCAGTCCGCGCCAAACCAAAGCAGAAATATACTGATAAAAAAGTAAATAGAATGAGAAAGCATTAACCCCTCCGGGAATGAAGAAAGTATACAGTATAAAGATTAGTACTCATTTCTGAGTTTTGATTTTTCAAGTTCAATCTTTTCGACTCTAAACTTATCCCGTCCTATTTTCCACCCTTTTAGCCCATCAATGTTAGGGCCTGCAAAAACGACCGAAGTTTCTTTTGACGGAACAACTGAAACTTCGCTTTTGCCCTCTGGACCTATAACTTCAACAACGACTTCACATCCTTCATTACGGGCCTTAGCTGAAAATGCAGCGGTGAATGCTGCGGCAGAAAGGATATCCAGTTCAGACCATGGTTCTCCATGGAGACTGCGGCCTAGACTCAGCGGCCCAGTAAAATCTCTTACTTCAAAGGTATAATCATTTTCGCGAACCAAAGTTTCCAGGACCTCATTATCAGCCTGATTTCTACCGACAGCCAATAGCTTATTTCCAGCCCAGTACTGCCTTCCCGCAAGCACTAGCTTGTAGAAATTCACATCAGGGGTTTCGAGATTTTTGAGCAAAGGCAAAATCCGAGCAGTATTTTCGTACTCTGTGAGTTTGCAACCGCCCGCAGGAGTTGGAATTACGGTAAATCCGTAATGCTTCGCCAGAGCAAGTTGATCTTTGCGACCGCGCCCACTGATGCGTGGAAGCTTTTCTCTATCCACCAAACCAGATGCTTCAACCGGAGTGATGGTCTGTGTTTTTGCACAAAGCGGACGTAAAAGTAGATCTTTAACATCAGCATCATTTTTAATGGAATTAAGGGATTCCTGACGCTGAGACATCGGCCGTTGACCGAGCACTTCGCCGGAAATGATAAATTTAGCGCCAAACTGTTCCATCATATCTCGGGTACGGCGAATCATCATAATCTTGCAGTCAACACAAGGATTAATCAGCTTACCCATGCCATGAGCAGGAACATCGAGCATCATTTGTATATACTCTTCGCTAATATCGACAGGCATAATCTCCACACCGTAGAGATCCTGCCATTCTTCAATTTTCTCGGGATTGCCGAAAAACGGCGTGATAAAATGAAGTCCGAGAACTTTGAGTCCCTGATCCTGAATAACCTTACATGCTAATATACTATCGAGGCCCCCTGAAAAAAGGGCTAGTGCGTCATATTGTTTGTTCATAGGGGCGGCAGTACCTTCATTTTTTATAAACTGCAACTGCCATATATGCACCTGAATCTTATCAAAAGACGTGATGAGCAGCGCATTATGCAAAATAATTCCAACAATTTTGATTAAATAATAATAGTTTATATGAACGTTAAAGATTGCCTTATTTGCGCCGATTTGGTATCGGAAGCAGTTGCTTGATGTGGATACCGCATCCCGCCCGAAAGGGTTCTTGTGCATGTGACAATCACTTGAAAAAAAATGCGCCAAAACATCTAAGCCAAAACTGGAGAAAACATGAGTAGAAAATCAGCAAATCCCGCAGAACTTCGCAAGGAAGCCCTGAATACAGCACTTACCACCATTGAACGCAAGTTCGGTAAGGGCTCAATCATGCGCCTTGACTCTGGAGCTATACAAGCCATCCCCGTTATCCCAACAGGATCCATCAGCCTCGACTTGGCTCTCGGTATCGGCGGAATTCCTAAAGGTAGAGTTACTGAAGTTTACGGACCTGAATCATCAGGTAAAACAACGCTGGCCCTGCATGTAATTGCAGAATGTCAGAAAAACGGCGGAACTGCTGCCTTCGTTGATGCGGAACATGCTCTTGATGTTAAGTATGCTCAGAGACTCGGCGTAAATACCGACGAACTTCTCATTTCTCAGCCGGATTATGGTGAGCAGGCTCTCGAAATCACTGACTTGCTGGTTCGTTCCAGCGCAGTCGATATCGTTGTTATTGACTCCGTTGCCGCACTTATCCCACAGGCTGAGCTTGAAGGTAACATGGGTGAAACTCAAGTTGGCGGACAGGCCAGACTGATGTCTCATGCTCTCAGAAAACTTACCGGAACCATCCACAAATCGAATTCGGTTGTGCTCTTTATCAACCAGATCCGCATGAAAATAGGTATGGCTGGATACGGTAACCCGGAAACAACTTCCGGTGGTAATGCCCTCAAATTCTACGCATCAGTACGTTTTGATATCCGCAGAATCCAGACCCTCAAAGACAAAGAGGAAGTCTACGGCTCCCGCACACGCATCAAGATTGTTAAAAACAAAGTTGCACCGCCATTCAGAGAAGCCCTTGTTGACATATTATATGGTACAGGGATGTCTCGCGAAGGCGAAATTATTGACCTAGGTGTAGATTATGGAATCATTGACAAGAGCGGAGCATGGTACGCTTACGGTTCTGAAAGACTTGGACAAGGTAAAGAAAATGTTCGCCAGTTCTTGATGGACACCCCTGTAATGCGCCAGGAAATTGAAGATAAAATCCTTATTCATCTCGGAATGAAAGAAGCTCCTAAAGAAGTTCCCAAAAAAGCTACGAAAGAGACTACAAAAGCAGAGAAGGTTGACGAAGCCACTTCTGACGAGTAGAGCCTTTTGGCCTGACAATAGATTAATCACCTCGGCCATCCGGGGTTTTAAAAAGAAAAAGCCGCAAATATTAACCAGAACTAGTTAAAAAATGCGTGTTTTGTGCAGTATTACTTAGTTCAAAAGCATTATATCTTTTTACGGAGGCAGCTCATGAAGGCCAGTGAAATAAGAGAAAGATTCCTAAAATTTTTCGAGGAAAAAGAACATACTGTTATAAGTAGTTCCTCCTTGGTTCCTAAAGACGATCCAACCCTGCTTTTTACGAATGCAGGAATGGTCCAGTTCAAGAAAACCTTTCTTGGACAGGAAAAAAGAGCATATGTCCGCGCTACCACTTCTCAGAAGTGTCTACGTGTCGGTGGCAAGCATAACGACCTCGAAAACGTAGGCCGTACGGCTCGACATCATACTTTTTTTGAAATGCTGGGCAATTTCTCTTTCGGCGACTATTTTAAAGAAGACGCCATTAAATTTTGCTGGGAATTCCTAACTGAGGAATTGAAGCTCCCTAAAGACAAACTATACATTACTATATTCAATGACGATGATGAAGCCGGAGAAATCTGGAAGACAGTCGTCAATGTTTCACCTGACCGCATTTACAAACTAGGTGAAAAAGAAAACTTCTGGACTATGGGTGATACTGGCCCTTGTGGCCCTTGTTCCGAAGTTCATATAGATCAGGGCGAAAACATGAGCTGTGGTCCCAATTGCGGGATCGGAAAATGCGACTGTGACCGCTACCTTGAAATCTGGAATCTCGTTTTCATGCAGTACGATCAAGACGAAAAAGGCAACCGTGTACCGCTTCCACGCCCATCAATTGATACAGGGATGGGGCTTGAGCGCATAACTGCTGTTTGTCAGGGTGTGCAATCCAACTACGAAACAGACTTATTTCAGCCCATGATTCAAGCTGTTGCGAAAAAAGCTGGTGTAAAATATAACGATGACACAGAAATCGATACTGCGCTTCAGGTCATTGCTGACCACTCTCGTTCTATCGCATTTTTAATCACTGATCAGATCCTTCCTTCAAACGAAGGACGCGGATATGTACTCCGCCGTTTGATCAGACGAGCATTCCGCTTCGGCCGCCTTCTCGGGTTAACAGATCCATTCCTTCACGAGACAGTCAAAATGGTTGTCGCGGACATGGGCGGACAGTTCCCCGAGCTTAAAGATAACAAAGATTTCATGGCCCGCATGGTCCGTGAAGAAGAAGAAAGATTCAGCCAGACTCTCGACAAGGGCCTCATCATTCTCGAAGACGAGATGGAAGCTCTTAGGCAGGACGGTAAGAATACAATTTCCGGTGAGCTAGCATTTAAGCTTTACGACACTTTCGGATTCCCGCTTGATATCGTTAACGATGTCACTGAAAAGCACGGATTCACTGTTGATGAAGTAGGATTTAAAGCAGCTATGCTGGAACAGAAAACTCGCGCTAAGAAAGCATGGAAAGGGTCCGGAGAGAAAGACACTACGGTTATATTCCGCTCTGTTCTCGAAGCAGGACTTAAAAACCAATTCACAGGTTATGGTGAGCTGGTGACTGAATCCAGAATCGTTAACATCCTCACTGAAGACGGTCAGCACACCGAACGCATTACTCAAGGTGAAGGCGGCTGGATGATAACTGCTGCGACTCCTTTCTACGGAGAATCCGGTGGACAGATGGGCGATTCAGGCCAAGTTGGAACCCTGACTGGAAATGCTGATATACTGGAATCAGTTAAAGCATCTCAAGACCTGACCGCTTGTAAAATTTTTGTGAACGAAGGCGAGCTTCTTCTCGATCAGGAAGCAAAACTGGAAGTAAATGATGAAATCAGAGTAGCAACTGAGCGTAACCACACAGCGACTCACCTGCTCCATGCCTCCCTTAGAAAGATTCTAGGGGACCATGTTAAGCAGTCCGGTTCACTGGTTGGTCCGAACAGACTCCGCTTTGACTTTACTCATATTGCTGCCATGACACCTGAAGAAGTCAGGCAAGTTGAAAACGAAGTGAACCGCGCTATTCTGGCATCAACTGCAGTTGATGTTCAGGAACTCACCAGCAAAGAAGCTGTTGAAAAAGGCGCGACCGCACTGTTCGGTGAAAAATACGGAGATGTCGTTAGAGTTGTCGACATTGCCGGAGAAAGCATGGAACTTTGCGGAGGTACACACATAAAGTCGACTGGCGAGGCCGGGACATTCGTGATCCTATCCGAATCAGGCGTTGCTGCGGGCATACGCCGCATTGAAGCAGCAACGGGCTGGAACTCTCTCGCGTTCTTACAAGGACAGCGCGACGAGCTAAGCAAGTCTCAGGACATACTGAGAGCTGCCCCAGGCCAGCTTGCAGATAAAATCGCAGCCTTGGTTGCACAAACCAAAGAACTGACCCGTAAGAACGATCAATTGCAGGCGAAGCTTGCTTCTGGTGCTGGTGCGGACCTTATGGGTTCTATTGAAGAAATTGGCGGCATTAAAGTTATTGCAGCCAAACTTGAAGTGACAAATGTTAAAGCCCTGCGCGATCAAACTGATGCGCTGAAGTCCAAACTGGATTCCGGTATCATTTGTCTGATGGCCGAGGTTGAAGATAATAAAGTTTCCCTGATCATTGCAGTTACCAAAGACCTAACAAGTAGGTTTAAGGCAGGTGCGTTGATCAAACCCGTTGCAGCAGAGGTAGGCGGCGGTGGCGGCGGCAGGCCAGACATGGCACAGGCCGGTGGTACCGATCCAAAAGGAATTGATAAAGCTTTAGCTACCCTCAAGAAGGTTATTGCCGAATCATAAATAAAACCGGGATGAGACTATTTGCTCTTGACAGCAAACGAACATTATATGTATAAGTCCCATTCCCCGATTCTACGTAAAGGAGCATTTTTAAATGAAAACATATATTCCAAAGAGTGAAGACATCAGCCGTGAATGGTACGTAGTTGATGCAACCGACATGGTACTTGGCCGTCTGGCAACAAGAATCGCTACAAAGCTCAGAGGCAAGGACAAAGCAATGTTCACACCTCACGCTGACACTGGTGACTTCGTCATCGTTCTTAACGCGGACAAAATCAGAGTTACAGGCAACAAGCTAGATCAGAAGACTTACTACAAGCACACAAATCACCCTGGCGGAATCAAATCCAGGACTTTGAAAGAAATGCTTGAAAGAAAACCTGAAGCAGTTATCGAAATTGCTGTACGCGGCATGCTTCCTAAGAGTAGCCTCGGCAGAAAGATGCTCACTAAGCTTAAAATTTACACTGGCACTGAGCATCCTCACGAAGCACAGCTTCCTAAGCCTTTCGAATTCTAATTACAGGTGGATAAAAACATGAGCCAAGATTTTAATTACGGTACTGGTAAAAGAAAGAATGCTGTAGCACGCACTCGCATGTACGCAGGTACAGGCGTGATCACAGTCAACGGTAAGTCTTACGAAGATTACTTTCCTCGTAAAACTCTCCAGATGATTGTTCAGCAGCCTCTTAAATTAACAAAGAACGTCGGCAAATTTGACATCAAAGTCAACGCTGATGGCGGCGGAGTAGCTGGTCAGGCACAGGCTGTCAGACACGGTATTTCCCGCGCTCTTCTAGCTATGGACCCTGAACTTCGTCCTCTTCTTAAACGCGCTGGTCTTCTGACTCGTGATGCTCGTAAGAAAGAACGTAAGAAACCAGGTCAGCCAGGCGCACGCGCAAAGTACCAGTATTCAAAACGTTAAGTCATACAACGACTTATATATGCCTTTATTTAGGCGGAATCGTTTATTCGATTCCGCCTTTTTTGGCGTTGTACAATGAGCTGATTACTAACAAAATGCCCAGTATTCAGCGCGTACTACAAAGACTAAAAAATAAAAACATACAAAAATGTAAGAAATCAAACACATTAACTAAACAAATCTCAACTATTCTATACACATAAGATCCAAGACTACTATTTAAGAAACTCCACCAGAATTAAGCACTGGTAAATGTTAAAAAAACATTATATCTAATACTAGTTGTTGAACAAATTCGTAACAAAGCAGTAGTAAATATGAACTCCGGTAACGCCCCGCTATATGACAAAATATTTTTTGCCCGGCAGCCAATTTTACAGCCGGACCAATCTCTGTGGGGATATGAACTTTTTTTCCGCAACAGCAGTTCTGCGACAACCGCAATTATATCTGATGACTACAAAGCAACTCTAAATGTTGCTGCAGACTCCTGTTCAACTCCCGGGGAAGAGCTTCCTAGCGATGTTAAGTTAGTTATAAATTTTTCTCATAAATCCATTGTCGAAAAGATACCTTACTCGCTACCTGCAAATAATACAGTTGTTCAAATCCCGGAGATGACTCCGCCCACACCAAGCCTTATCAAATCACTGCAAGAACTATCTAAAGATGGATACACAATTGCAATTGATGATTTTGAGGGGCGTCCGCAAGGTGAAATTTTCATAAACTACGCAGATGTAGCAATTGTAGACATCAAATCCGCCACTGAAGAACAGTTACATAAAATACACTGCATAGCACAGCAAGCAGGTGTTAAGTTAATAGCAAAGCGCGTGGAAGACATGCCTCACTTTGAATTAGCTCAGAAATTTGGATTTGCATTTTTTCAGGGATTCTATTTCAAACGACCTGAGAATATCGCAGGTAGAAAACTGCGCCCTAGTGAAATAGTCAGATTAAAACTTTTCAAACTCATCGAAGATCCAGCTCAAGACTTTGCTGCACTCGCCAAAGCTTTACAAAACGATGTTTCCATCAGCTACAGACTTCTGACTCTTCTGAACTCTCCCACTTTTGGGTTCAAGCAAAAGATTACATCTATAAAACAAGCTATTGTTTTAGCCGGATGGACACTTATAAAGAACTGGCTGCGAGTTATTCTTCTTACTGACTTGACCTCAAGCGGAAAGAGTTCAGAACTGCCACAGTTAGCTACTCAGCGAGCAAAATTTCTTGAAATGGTTACAGCAGAATCCAAGAACAAATTAAACCCCGAATCAATGTTTTTGCTGGGTTTATTTTCATTACTTGAAGCAATGTTCGACATGCCCATGGCTTCAGTTACTAAATATTTACCTCTGGAAGTAGACATCCGCGCAGCACTATGCGGAGAAGCCAATAACTACCATCAATATTTAGATCTAATTACTCATTTTGAAGAGGCTCAGTGGGACAAACTTGAAGAATCTATCCTGAAACTTGGACTTAACCCAGTATCAGTTTCTCGTAGTTATTACGACTCAACGCGTTGGGCAAATGGTTTCTTCCAGACACCAGGTTCTGCGTAAGCTGTTGGAGGATGTATGAAAGACTGTTGTTCTGTCGATTCTCATAGCAATCTCAATATTTTGATTGCGGGTAAAAATCCGCAACTCCATTCTTTGACGCTCGAACTTCATAATCAGGGTCACTCCGTCTCCATAGCTAAAATGGCTAGAGAGACTCTTTTTATATATGCGAGCCAACAACCAGATCTGATCATCTTTGCAGAATTTGAAGATACATTTGAAACGTTTTCATCAATCCGCGATATCAATCCGGATTCTACCGCTCTCTTTTTATTAGACGTAAACAAACCGGAAAATTTCGAACGTCTATTTGAGTTTCATAATGTTTCATATATTTCATCCACCGCATCCATATCCAAAATTATCTCTCAAATTTCTGAATTTCAGAAAGAAATTTGCCGCAAAAGAGAAATCGAAGACAACTCAAAACTTTATGATTTGATCCTTCAAGGGCTGCCATTTCCCGCACTTCTGATTTGTGCTTGTACTAGTAAAACTATTTTGGCAAACAAGTCGGCTCTTGAAACGCTTCCAATTAAGCAATCAGATTCAATCGTTCCCTTCATTCCATTCCTTGCAGAAGAAGTGCGCAATAATCTTTTTACAGATCAAGAAGCGTATCGCATCCACTCGCTTAAATCAGTTTTTGCATATGACAGGTTTTGGGATCTGACCATTGAGCAGGTTGCGCCATCTGTGTTCCTACTTTTATCTGTAGACGTAACGGAGCAGCGTAAGCAACTTCAACTCAGGGAAGAAATGGAGCGCATCGCGCGCCATGACTTAAGATCCCCCACAGCGACAATTGTAGGGATGTCACGCATACTTGAAACTGAAGCTGAAATTAATGAAGAATATCAGCCTTTAGCTAAGATTGTTCGTACCACAAGCGAACGAATGATCCGTCAGATTGATACATCCTTAACTCTTATCAGACTCGAAACAGGATCGCTTGTCGCTGACGCACATCCATTTAATATTTTTAGAGCAATCACGGCTGCAATCGGTGATGTGAACCAGATCGTAGAAGAGAAAAAACTTAACATTGAGTGCTTTCTCGAGGATACGCCTTTACAGGATGAATGTCCGGTGGTGTGCTACGGGGAAGCATCCCTTATCATCACTATGTTTTCTAATCTTATTAAAAACGCTGCCGAAGCTGCTCCCAATGATAGCACTATTAAAGTGACTATGCAGGATAAAGATAATCAGATTGTTACAACTATTAATAATCAGGGCGAAGTCCCTGAATCCATTAAGAGCAACTTCTTTGACCGCTATGCTACTCATGGTAAAAAGAATGGAACCGGACTTGGAACATATAGCTCAAAACTTATCGCCATGGCCTCAGGCGGAGATCTTTCTTTTACTAGCTCATTAAATCACGGAACAACTCTTACAGCCACTCTCCCTAAACCCCCAGAAAACTAGGACAGGAATTAACAATCAATGGCTTCTAAAAAAAAACCGCGCCCATTACTCGTTTACGCGGATAAAGACGGACAGATTTTCGACCATCCGGAACTTGAAATGATATGCCGCAGAGGCGATGAACTGGCTCAACCAAAGCCTGAAGAATATATCCCACTTCCTCCCGACAGCGAATTTTTCCTATTGCCCGGGAGAATCCCTATAGGCCTTGATCCTGAAACAGGCGAAGTTGTTGAAGTCGAAGGAACAGCGGTTGCGGCTTTTGCTTGCCCCGGTCTAACTTTGACTGGACTTGCCGCGTATGGAAATACCGATGATTCCCCGGTTTTGCCGATGTTTTCTTACGGAGCGGTTGGTTTTGCAAACGGCAGATTCTGGATCACTGCGAAAGTAGTCGATGAAGATAAAAGACAGGTTTTTACCAAAATTCCACGGCAAAAAATAGATTCAGGCGCAAAACGTCTTATGAAAGATATGCCTGAAAATCGTCTGGTCCGCCATTTAGCTACCTGCGCATTGACTTACGGCTGTCCTGCGGCCCAAAACCTAGCCTTAGGAAGATTTGAAGCGCCCCTTCCAACCTCACAGACCTGTAATGCACGTTGCCTAGGTTGCATATCCGAACAACCTGAGGAGTCTGGATTTCCATCCACGCAGGAACGTATCAAATTTACACCGACAGCAGATGAAATTACTGAAATAATGCACTACCACGCCAAGCGCGAATCACGGCCGATATTCTCATTTGGTCAGGGTTGCGAAGGTGAGCCATTAACCGAAGCGAAGTTGCTGACAAAAGCGATCAGCAAATTTAGATCCGCAGGTGGTAAGGGTACCGTTAACATAAACACTAACGGATCTTTAACAGCCGCAATACAGCCACTAGCAGAAGCTGGCCTGACCTCTATCAGAGTCAGTATGAACAGTTTACTAGAGCCAGTTTACAATGCGTATTACCGCCCAAAAGGATATAAATTTGAAGATGTTATAGCGACAATATTCGAAGCCAAAAAACATGGTATCCATGTATCGCTAAACTACCTGTTCTTCCCGGGAGTTAATGATACCGAGAAAGAAGCGGATGCACTGATTAAAGTAGTGAAGGAATCCGAACTTGATTTTATACAGCTACGCAATCTGAACATTGATCCCGATCTTTACATGGAGCTTGTGGAACAGTACGAATTCGGCCCGGGAATGGGCTTCATTAATTTCCGCAAACGCATAAAAGCAGAATGTCCGTGGATAAAATTTGGTTATTTTAATCCATTCTTGGGCTAACAAACACCCCTGAAGTGGTATTCTAACTAACAAGACTAAGCATAAAACAACCGTCAGAATTACATAAATATTCTGGCGGTTTTTTGTTTTCAGACGCCAGCCGTAGGTGTATATATTAATTTATGAATAAGCTCCGCTTCAATATGCTTATCAGCACAATCCTGCTGGTGCTGATTATGCCGCATACAGCTATCTCGAATGAGACAAGCAGTTTCGGTGTTAATTACCAGTTTAAGGTAGACCTACCAAAAGCGGGTTTATCCGGGATATTAAAGGGCTACCTTGAGCATATTCAACAAGCCAACTTTAAGTTTGAGGGCAATTTTAACCCCGAACTATCCCCTCTGAAAAGCGGCCCAATTAACATTAGCACTGAACTGAGCTTAGAAAAAGGGTTCGTTGCTTTTCGTAAACTATCAATTCATATCGCAAGCCTGAATCTAAATATCTCAGAACTTAAACTGCACAATCCCGACATAACTATAACCGGTAGCGGTAAATATTTCACAGATTCTAAAACGGCCCAATTTAGCAATTTAAAAATAAAAGCCGGAAATCTTCCCATAATCAATGCAGCCTTGAATTATTCTCCTAAGTTTGACGGAACTCTTTCCCTAAATATTTTCGATCCACTTCCTCTATTACAAAATATTGCGGAAAATCTTCTAGGAGAAGCCGCCTTAGAATGGGAAAAAGAGGGCAAATTAAATCTGGCACTAAACCTGAACAAGTTAAATTCTGCGCCAGAGTCAACTTTATCGCTTAATTTCGATGATTTTTCCGCAAGTTCACCTGACGGATTATACCTTGTAGACAGCTTTTCCGGATCACTAAAATCCTTCTTGCCACTTAATGAATCAAAAATACGCACAGTATTAAATATTAATTCAGGTGAAGCCCTCTTTAATACTCTCTATCTAAACCTCAAGAATAAGCCGCTAAAGGCTTCCATCCTCGCTACTCAGTCTAAGAATAAGAAAGTCATTTCATCAAAAATTGATGTTACCTGGCAAGAGATGGGCACTACCAGAATCGATACGAAAATTAATACTGCTAAAAAAGAAATACGCTACTCAGGTAATATGGATATAAATATCCCGTCTTTAAACGATCCTTTTAAAGCTTTTGTGGCCGACCCTTTTTCACTATCTGATCTTTCGGCGAACGGAACCATAGCACTGTCTTGCAAGTTCAACGGATCACCTTCTGAGACTCTCATTAACGGAGTCCTTGCCCTCGCGAAAGGCAGCTTTCATTCTTCCTCCATAAACACCAACAAGATATCGTCCAAACTCCCTTTTGCGGTTGTACTTGGTGATGATTTTCTGCCTCAGACAAGTGATAAACTCAAAAAAACTGATCAGGGAACAATCCGTCTTGGAGAATTCAGTGCAGGGCCGCTGGTTTTAAAAGATTTCAACATTCCTTTATCTGTATCGTCAAATGAAGTAATTTTTGGGAAAATACCATCTATTAAACTAAGCGGGGGACAGCTAAAACTTTTAAAAGTTAGGCTAGAAAAACCGTTTTCAAAGGACTTTGCTTTGAACGGCAAGCTAAATGTAAGCGCTGTTAACCTTTTACCTTTATCGCCCCCCTCTCTTCCTATAGATGGTTTACTCAACGGTGATCTCCAATTCTGGCTTCTTGCAAATACTTTATCCACCGAAGGCTCCTTTTCAGGTGAGGTTTACGGTGGTGATATGGAAGTTTCTGAAATTTTCGCGGAAAACCCATTTTCGCCATCCAGACAATACGGAGCGGATTTCAAAGTTAAAAGTTTGAAACTTATTCCATTAAGCAAGGCATTAGATATCGGACGAATTACAGGAAGGATGAATCTTGATCTTACAGATTTAGTTGTTGCATATGGACAACCAGCGGAATTTAAACTTATCGCCGTTTCCATACCTGACGCTGATTCTGATCAGGAAATAAGCTTGAAAGCTGTTAACACATTGTCCGTAATCGGGACAGGATCAGGCTTAACGGGGGCCGGGGTTGGCCTTTTCTCACAGATTTTCCGGCAATTCAGTTATGCAGGACTTGGTCTAGAGTGTACCTTAAACAATGACTTATTTAAAATTAGAGGCTTGATCAGAGAGGATGGAATCGAGTATATTATTAAGAAGCCACCATTGTTCGGCATAAATGTCATCAACAGCAACCCTGAAAATCTTATTAGCTTCTCAGACATGCTTAAGAGGCTGAAAAGAATTTCAGAGTAGCCCTAAAATAATTTTACAGGAGATTTTCATGTTAAAAAAAACCGCACAGGTTTTAACCTTAATGACGTTATTTGCGTTTGCTGCATGTGTCACGGTCAATATCTACTTCCCAGCCGCGCAGGTGGAAAAAGCCGCAGAAGATATTGTTGACGATGTGTATGGAACCAGTACGCAAGACCCCGCACAAACAAATGGGGACAGTTCATCCTTGCCTTCATTTTTAGCAATGCTCACGCCATCTAATGCTCATGCACAAAGCGTAACGACTTCCGACATAGAAGGTCTAAAAAAATCAAACTCGGCAATCAGGGGACTTAAGCAAAGCATATCTGCCACTCATCAAAAGCTCATTCCCTATTATAACGCAGGGAATATCGGCATCGACAATAAAGGATTACTCAAAGTAAAAAACAAAGATGGACTGAATCTTTCCGATAAGGCAAAAATTCGCAGACTGATCGCACAAGACAACAAGACTAGAAAAGAACTATACGCTGAAGTCGCAACATCAATGAACATACCCGGCAGTGAAATTCAAAAAGTAACCAATATTTTCACAGATGTCTGGCAGAAGAAAGCTCCCGCTGGATGGTGGATTCAAGATGCATCCGGAAACTGGAAGCAGAAATAACATTGGATAAATTAAACAAAGAAAGCCCTGAAATAAATATTTCAGGGCTTTCTTATTGGAATTAAATGAATGTGGGCTGAATCAGACTAAAAGTTAACGTTCACCTGCTCAGAATCACCGTCACGAGCAATAGTTTCGCCAATCTTCCATGAATTAATATTCATGCCCCTCAATCTATTGAGCACATCTTCTTCTCTGTCTTTTTTAACAATCATGATGTAGCCAACGCCGCAGTTAAAAATCTGCAACATTTCAGGCCAGCTCAGGTTACCCTGCTCTTTCATCCAGTTAAAGACAGGGAGAACATCCCATGATCCAAAATTAATCTCAGCTGTTACCTGATTAGGTAGAACTCTTGGCAGGTTATCGTAAAAACCGCCGCCAGTTACGTGAATCATTCCTTTGATTTCAATATCGCGAGAAAGACTGCGTACAACATCAGCATAAATTTTAGTCGGCGTCATAAGAGCTTCGCCGATCTTGGTATCTGTTCCGGGAAGGAGGTCATCAGCAGTCAGACCAGATTCATCATACAACTTGCGAACTAAAGAATACCCGTTTGAATGGATACCCGAAGACGCCAGTCCAATAATGGAATCACCGATTGTGATAGAGGAACCATCAACAATCTTAGTATTGTCTACCATGCCGACACAGAAGCCGGACAGGTCGTATTCTCCATCAGCGTAAAAACCAGGCATTTCTGCTGTTTCTCCGCCCAGAAGAGCACATCCCGAAATCTTACACCCTTCAACTATTCCGGAGAGCACTTCTTCAGCCACGCCGGTTTCAAGTTTTCCAGTTGCAAAATAATCTAGGAAAAATAAGGGCTTAGCACCTTGAACAAGTATATCGTTAACGCTCATAGCCACAAGATCAATACCAATGGTATCATGCTTGCCTATAGCGAAAGCGAGTTTTAATTTTGTACCCACCCCGTCGGCACCAGCCACGAGAACAGGTTCATCCATCTGGGTCAGGTCAAGCTTAAAAAGCCCCCCAAAACCACCAATGTCCGTGACCACACCTTTAGTAAAAGTGGAACCCACCATACCTTTAATGCGACCTATAAAATCATTTGCCGCGTCGATATCAACACCGGCGGCCTTATAAGCATCAGAACGACTTGCCATATATTTATCTCCTAACAATCTCTTTAGAAGGGATTGTATATGCTTAAATCGGCAAGAGTTCAAGGGACATCGGTCCTCTTTATGCCGAAATATTCACCGTTAAGGCCCACAGCTTGCAACATATAAAAACGCTGATCATTCAACTTTTAACATGTGCAACAGCCGTAATAAGACCGCGACATTAAACAACTTAAAACTATCAAATACGAACACTTACACTCAAACAAAGCTTTATGTCCTAAGCGAAATAAGCAAGTGTCATTTTCCAAACAGTCTGGTACACTATTACACGGAGAAATATCATGTACAAGAAAAGTTTATTATTCTTATTTATTATTTTGGGGCTGACTTTTACAGGAACAGCTTCTGCCGGCACAAAGTTTATTAATAAAGACACGGCTAAAGACCGCGAAAATATTACTCTCGGCACCAGCGGAAAGAGCAACGACATTTCCATAAAGTCCGACAACAAATCAAATATTATGAGCACCAAGCCGAAAGAAAAAAATGATGAGGAAATAGACCCGAATATAGGTCCTATTCTCATAGTTCCCAAAATAGAACCATAAGGACAACAAAAAATGCTGCATCCTGCACGACTTTGGAAACAACTTAAAAACAATAAAGTTCAATGCCGCCTTTGTAATCATTTTTGCGTAATCAGACCTGATGATCACGGAACATGCGGAGTAAGACAAAATGTTGATGGTTCACTTTTTACCAAAACATACGATTTAGTTGCGGCAATAAATATTGACCCGGTTGAAAAAAAGCCGATGTACCACTTCCTGCCGGGGAGCGAGACCTTCTCATTTGGTACGCAAGGGTGCAATTTCGGCTGTGAATTCTGCCAGAATGCATCGCTGTCGCAGCATCCTAAATCCGGGCGAGCCGTCACAGGCCAAAAAGCCACGCCGGAAACACTTGTCGAGGCGGCGCTCGCTCACAACTGCCGATCAATCTCATACACATATTCTGAACCGACCGTTTTCTTTGAACTAATGCAGGATACTGCAAAATTAGCTCATGAAAGAGGATTGAAGAACATCATAGTATCAAATGGCTTCCAAAGCCCTGAATGCCTTGAGGAACTAAGCCCCCTCATAGATGCAGCAAATATCGACCTTAAGAGCTTTAATAATGATTTCTACAAAGACATATGCAAAGGCAGCCTAAACCCAGTGCTCGAAACTCTGAAGCACATAAAACGGCTAGGCTGGTGGCTGGAAGTAACAACCCTGCTCATTCCAGGTAAAAATGATGATATATCTGAAATAAAAAACATGGCCAAATTCATCGCTGACGAACTTGGGGAAGAAGTTCCGTGGCATATTTCACGATTCCACCCAGACTATATGATGCAGGACCTCGCTGTTACTCCCATGAAATCCTTAGCTCTTGCCCGGAAAGCAGGAACGGATGCCGGACTGAATTATGTATATATCGGCAATGTCTCCGATAATGAATCGTCCGCGACCTTTTGTCCGACCTGTAAAAAGGAAATTATCAGCCGCTTTGGCTTTTCTATGGAAGAAAAAGGGGTAGAAAATGGAATGTGCAAGTACTGTGGAACTCACGCAAATGGAGTTTTTGAAATAAAACCAGCTTAAGACAAAAATCAGAGCCACTTCGTAAAGCGTTGAAATAACTAGCAGCACTTAAAAAAGAACAAAATAAACTTACTTTTTATAAAAAAAAGCTTGCCAAGCATATGGGTTTAAACTATCCCCTCTCTTGTGCACAGCGCTAGTGCAGCAATTTACATCAGTCGGGGCGTGGCGCAGTTTGGTAGCGCGCCTGCTTTGGGAGCAGGATGCCGGGAGTTCGAATCTCTTCGCCCCGACCACTGAGAATACAAAGGGTTAACTAAGAAATTAGTTAACCCTTTTTCTTTTGGGGATTTTTTTGAGATGGGTGTGTGAGTGTGGGGTGTGATTCTGGGGATCGGTGGTTAATTGCTGAAATGAGAACACTGCCAAAAAGAACAAGGCTATAAAGTTACGCCATCCTTCTTCATCAACATTAAAATTCTCTTTTTCTTTACAAAAGCCAACTTATCTTCAATTTTTGGTTCATCTAAACTTAATTGATCCAAAACAACATCATACTTTTCCTGAATAAACTTTTTGAGATTATTGAATGACTTTCTGTGATCATTTAGGAGAGTTTCAAAAACCTTTACAATTGTAAGAAGAATTCCCAATTGTTTACCCCTATTCCCAGTCCATTCTTCATATTTATTTATCTGAGCAATAGCTTGACCATAGAGGTTGAAGGAATCTGTAATATCTAAATACAAATTCGATTCACTCAAAAACAAAAAGTATATGTTTGATCTAGAAAAAAAGAATGTCTGAAATAATTCCATTTTTTCACATTCAATCTCATTATCTACAAATAAATAATCATCCATATAGCCAACCAAATCAACAATACTATTCACTTGATCATTTAATGCGACAAGACATTCAACACATTTCCCCATTTCATGATCTTTCTTTTTATCACTTTGTTGTCGCTCATAAGCTAAACTTGTTAGATACGCCCCCAGAGCAACAGCAGCTAATGGGAGAAGAAACTCTTTAGTCAGGCTAGCTAGGTTCGGTGTAAAAAATATTTTTTGCGGAAGTTGTTCAACAAAAATATTAATGCAAACATTAGTTCCATTCATATATCACACATTCCCCACTGATTTTAATATCTTGAGGCTGACAACATCTCCAACGTTTACACAGAAGATTTTAGCAACTGATATAATTTCAACATATTAGAAAGCTCTTTCTTTTGCTTTAAAGGAACAACATAATCCACGGTCCCTTTGCTACCGTAAAAGCGGATAATCGATTTTTTTGATTTGCTGATATTAGTAGTCAACTTAAGCAACTCTTTTGACATAGCTCCATCATATGTTTCCCAAATAGTCTGTGAATTATCTCTTTCAAAATCTAATTTCTGAGATCTGTATTGAAGACCATCATTAGAAACACCAAAAGCATCAATAAAAATCCAGTCATCATCATGATATGTTAGGTAAAATCTACCCCAAACTTTTTTGCTCATTCTTCCAATATACATCGATACAGATGTTTTATACCCATTATGATTTTTTATAAAATATTTATCGTCAAACTCTTTATATGTTATTTCATAATCAACCAAGAAGTCAGCAACTTCAGCTTTATTACTTTTCAATGTAGATACAAATCTAATTATATTTTCAAGATGTACAGCATCTACTTTTTTACCAACATTTGTTTCATACCTATTATATACAGGATCATACCCTGTAAGAGTAACGTCACTTCCTTCAACAATATATTCGCCCACGGCAGACGTTCTTTCTAAATATATATCATGCCACATAACATGCGCAGCACCAAATTTTGATTCTAAATCTTCATCAACATCTGTTTGAAAAAATACTGTCTCCCCTGTTTCTAATTTTACTTCATAGTAATAACTACCATACTTTTCGATTGGTAAATCATCAGCTAAATAACCACGAACCATAGAATATCTCCCCCACTCTCCAATACTCTGCCTTTCATCGGGCGAGTAAACAAAATGTAAGGAAGAGTACGAACCTTGAAGTGCTCTATAGATGACGGACACGGCTCGAGAGGTTAAAGTCAGCTCATGCAGGAGAAATACTCATGAGTAATCGAAAGTATTCAGAAGAAT